>JBBRVF010000256.1:0-3048 GCA_038247145.1 Solirubrobacterales bacterium
TCTGTCATTCGCCGTCGCCCAGCGGACCGGGGAGGACGAAGTCCGGATCATCGACCGCTTCTATCCGTTGAGCGACGTGCATGTGGGCATCACCGTCGGCAGCAGCTACGGCCCGCTCGACGGAGCCCTCGGCAAGATCCTGCTCGCGGCGATGGACCCCGATCGGGCTGAGAGGCTGATCAGGGAGCAGGAGCTGCCGGCACACACCAGGGCGACGATCACCACACCGCAGAAGCTGCTCGAGGAGATCGGGCAGGTCCGCGATCACGGCTGGGCAGCCAGTCGTGGGGAGCTCAACGAGAACAACGCCGTCGCGGCGGGGATATGGACCCAGTCGGGCGAGCTCGGCCTGTTGCTGCTCGTCCTCGGTTTTGCCAACCAACTGGACGACGGCCGGGTCGAGGAGATCGGCGGGTTGCTCACCGCGACAGCGGACTCGATCATGGCTGCTGCCGGGGTTTCCCGGTGAATGGGAAGTCGATCTCATCGACTGGCTTGTCGGTATCGAGGGGTTGTGTTAGGCTCGATCAAAGTATGGAACGATGTTCAAAATACTGAACACTAGGTTTCAGAAACTGAATCGCGGCGAGGAGAACGAATGAGCGAAGCGCGTGAAGTGGATCTGGCGATCAAGGGCGGAACCGTGGTCAGCCCCAGCGGGACAAGGAAGGTCGGCATCGCGATCGACGGCGGCAAGGTCGTCGCGATCACCGAAGACGGACTGCTACCGCCTGCAAGGGAGACCGTTGACGCCACCGGGCTGCACGTGATCCCGGGTCTGGTCGACACCGAAGCACACCCCGGCTGCTACTCGCCGCTCAAGGATGACATCGCACCCGAGTCGCGCGCCGCGGTCGCCGCGGGAGTGACCACCTGGGGGGTACACGCCCCTTCGACTCGCATGGGCCACCCTGACTTCGTCGAGTACGTGCAGAAGGAGGACGTCAAGTCCTTCCACGATTCTTTCCCCTACTTCGAAGAGATCGTCGAGGAAGACTCTGCGATCGACATCTTCCTCACCTACATGCTGGAGACCGACCAGCAGGCCGAGGAGATCCCCGAGTACGCCGAAGAGCACGGTGTCACTTCGTACAAGCTCTACCTGCAGGCGATGAGCCCCGAGGCCGAACCGAACTGGCCCGGCCGCCGGGCCGGCCTCGGCGCGGGCTTCGACGACGGGGTCTGCTGGGTGACCATGGAGAACGTCGCCGCCATGGGCCGTCCGGGCATCGTCTGCATGCATTGCGAGAACTGGGAAATCGCCCGGATCTACGACAAGCGGCTCAAGGCCGAAGGCCGGACCGACTGGGCCACCTGGTCGGACCGCTCGCCGCACTTCCTCGAGGCGACCCACATCCGCACCTACGGTGATATGGCCGCCGAGACCGGCTGCCCGATCTACATCCAGCATTCGACCACCCCGGAGAGCTACCGCGAGATCCTCGAGTTGCGAGGCCGCGGAGTCGAGATCTATGCCCAGACCGGCCCCCACTGGCTCCATTTCGGCAAAGGGGAACACAACGCCTGGCGGATCAACGTGCCGCTGCGCTCGCGGGAGAACAACCCCAACATCTGGACGGCGATCATGGCCGGCATCATCGACTCGGTCGGTTCCGACCACGTCGTCGCCTGGGAGCCGGCCGATTACGAGAGCTCCTACAACGAGAACATCTGGGATCTGAAGACCGGCTTCACCTCACGTGTGGAGATGCACCTGCCGGTGCTGCTCGAAGGCGTTCACCAGGGCAAGCTGACCATGGAGCGGCTGGTTCAGGTGGCCTGTGAGAACCCGGCGAGGATCTTCGGCGTCTACCCGCAGAAGGGGCTGATCGATATCGGTGCCGACGCCGACATCGTGCTGGTCGACATGGACCGCGAGGTCACCGTGAAGAACGAGAACGTGCTGACCCGTTCGGGCTGGACCGTGCTGGACGGGCACACCATCCACGGCTATCCGGTGGCGACCTTCCTGCGCGGCAAGCAGATGTCGAAGTTCGAGGACGGAGCCGAGTATCCGGAGTTCATCGGCGGCTCGGACGGCCACTACCTGAGGCGCACCCCCGGCCAGGACCTGGTCCCGGTGGCCGGCGGCAGCGGAGCCCGTGCCGAGGTCGGCCGAACCCTTCCGGCAATCGGGAAGAACGAGGAAGGTGCCTGAGTTGAGCAACGTCTGGGACGACGTTCTGCCCGAGGAGGACCGCCTGGTCTTCGAGAGGGCGGGCTGGGGCAAAGAGGTCGGCTTCGGTGAAAGGCCCGTCCTGCTGGTGGTCGACGTGATCTACAATTTCATCGGTGACAAACCCGAGCCGATCCTCGAGTCGATCAAGCGCTGGCGCTACAGCTGCGGCGAGCGTGGCTGGAAGGGCGTCGGGTACCTCGAGAAGCTGATCGCCGCCGCGAGGGAAAAGCACATCCCGATCATCTACACCGGTATGGACCGCCGTCCCGACGGCTTCGACCAGGGCGCCTGGAACTGGAAGAGCCACCGGTCGGGCGATGCCTCCGACATGAAGGGTTCGCTCGGCAATGAAGTGGTCGAACAGATCAAGCCCGAGCCGCAGGACATCTACTTCGTCAAGGACAAGCCGAGCGCCTTCCACGGAACCCATCTGCTCGACTACCTGATCTACCTCGGCGCCGACACGGTGATCACCACCGGCACCACGACCAGCGGCTGCGTGAGGGCCAGCGCTGTGGACGCGGCCCAGTACAACTACCGTTCGGTCGTCCCGGAAGAATGCGTCTGGGATCGTTCGATGCTCTCCCACAAAGTCAACCTGCTCGACATCCAGATGAAATACGGGGACGTCAAGAAGACCGACGAAGTGATCTCGTACTTTGATTCGCTGCCCGACCGCCCCTGCGGGCCGAATACGCCGACCGGGGAGGCCAATACCGATCAGGAGGTGCCGCAATGAGCCTTGAACTCGATATCCGCAAGATCGTCACCGTGGTCGAGGAGATCAACTCCGAGGGTGGCCGCTCCGACGGCGATCCGCTGAAGAAAGCGGCGGTTGCGGTGGTCTTCACGAACCCGTACGCGGGCAA
>JBBRVF010000257.1:0-3029 GCA_038247145.1 Solirubrobacterales bacterium
AAGAGGGCTTGACCGACACGGCGGGGTATCTACAATTGGTTTGGTGCGAAAGACTCAGATACTGATAGTCGCAGTCGTCGTCTTCCTGATCGGGGGTGCGGTGGCTGCCTATGCCTACGACGGCTCCCAGAAGGACGAGCTCGCCGAGGGCGTGACGATCAGCGGAGTCGACGTTAGCGGCATGACCAGCGAGCAGGCGAGCAAGGCGGTCACGGCCAAGGTCCTGGCGCCCCAGCGCAAGCCGGTCACGGTGAAGTTCGAGAAGGAAAAGTTCGTGCTTCCCGCCGACCAGCTCAAGATCAGAGCTGACGTCGAGACCAGCGTCGACAAAGCCTTCGAGGAGAGCCGTTCGGGTTCACTCCCGGAACGGGTACTGCGCCAGATCACCGGCGATGAACTCGATGCCGACATTCCGGTCAGCGTCACCTATTCGCGTCCCGCGGTGAATCAGTTCGTGCGCGACGTGGCGACGGACGTCCAGGTTGATCCGGTCGATGCTTCGGTCCAGGGAGGACCCGACTCGCTCAGCGTGGTCAAGGCCTCCGACGGACACAAGCTTCGCGACGTCATGCTTACCGACCAGCTGACCTCGCTGCTCGACAGTGGCAACGGCGGCCGCACGATTCAGGCCAGGGTCAATGTGATGAGGCCGTCTGTGACGACCGACGAGGTCGCGGCCCAGTACCCGACCTACCTGACCCTCGACCGGGGTACCTATCAGCTGAAGCTCTGGAACAACCTCGAGCTGGCAAAGACCTACACCGTCGCTGTTGGTCAGGTCGGGCTCGAGACCCCGGCCGGGCTGTACTCGATCCAGAACAAGCAGGTAGACCCCGCCTGGCACGTGCCCGACTCCGACTGGGCAGGCGATCTCGCCGGTGAGGTAATCCCCGGTGGAGTCCCGGAGAACCCGCTCAAGGCCCGCTGGATGGGAATCTTCGACGGGGCCGGAATTCATGGAACCGACGACACGGGATCGCTTGGTTCGGCCGCTTCCCACGGCTGTGTGAGGATGGCTGTCACCGACGTGGTCGATCTTTACGACCGGGTCGACGTCGGCACACCGATCTACATCGGCTGAGTCGCCGTGCCCGCTGCCGACAGCGTCTGGACCGACCCTCTCAACCTTCATGAGCGTGACCTGGTCGCTTCCGGCGCCGCCCCGAAGACGATCACCGCATACCGCCGTGATCTGAGCCAGTTCTCGCACTGGTGCTCGGGGGTTCAGCCGGACCCGACAGCCGTCGGTCACCGCGACGTCCGCCGCTACGCAGCCCACCTTTCCGACTCGGGCTGTGCCCCGTCCACAGTGGCACGCAAGCTGGCAGCGATCCGCAGCCTCTACGGCTTCCTACTCAGGACCGGCCGCATCGCTCAGAATCCGGCCGATCTCGTCTCCGCTCCAAAGGCCGCGTCGAGGCTTCCCCGGGTACTGACCTCCGAACAGATGGCCGAGATCCTCGAAGCCGCGCCGGCGAAAACGGCGTTGGAGTTGCGGGACCGGGCGATGATCGAGCTCGCCTACTCCTGCGGGCTCAGAAGTGAGGAAGTCATCTCGCTGTCGATCGGCGCGCTCGACTTCGATTCCGAGCAGCTCGACGTGGTCGGCAAGGGCTCCCGCCACCGCCGCCTGCCGGTCGGCGAGCCGGCCCAACGTGCGGTCGAGGAGTACCTGAGTCGGGGACGGCCGAGCCTGGTCACCGACCCCGATGAGGCCGCCCTCTTCATATCCCGCAACGGCCGCCGCCTCTCGCCGTCGGATGTATCCAGGCGGCTCTCGGCGAGGGTCCGGGACGCGGCTGCCGCCAGCGGCATCTCGCCGCATGCCCTCCGACATTCTTTCGCCACCCACCTGCTCGAGGGCGGTGCGGACCTGCGCACGATCCAGGAGCTTCTCGGCCACTCCTCGATCTCGACCACTCAGATCTACACCCACCTCGATTCGGCCCGGCTGCGCGATGCCTACGCCGGCAGCCACCCTCGGGCCTGAGCCGCTCTCGCGCCGGGGCACCATCCTTGGTCGGCTCCTGCAGCCCGCTGGACCGGATCGTGGTCGCATGACAACCACGATCCCGGGCAGCGCGCCCAGGCATGCCGATGCAGCGTCCGTCGAAGGTAGGATTACCCGATGAAACTGACCGTGAACGTTGATGGAGGGGCGCGGGGCAACCCCGGTCCGGCCGCCATCGGGGTGGTGATCCGCGACCCGGAGGGCTTGATCATCGACGAGCATGGCGAGCGAATCGGCGAGGCGACCAACAACGTCGCCGAGTACAAGGCTCTCATCCGGGGAATTCAGCGAGCCGCCGAACTCGGAGCGACCGACCTCGACCTGGTCGGCGACTCTGAGCTGGTGGTCCGCCAGGTCGAGGGCAGGTACAATGTCAAGAAGCCCGGCCTCAAACCACTCCACGCCGAGGTCAAGCAGGCCCTCTCTGCCTTCGAGACCTGGTCGATCCGTCATGTGCGCCGCGAGATGAACTCCGAGGCCGACCGGCTGGTCAACGAAATCCTTGACGGCTGAGGGCGAAGAGCGGGCCGGGCGTGACCCGATCGATGCCGGTGCCTCGATCGGCCATGTCCACCTCAAGGTGGCCGACATCGAGCGCTCGCTCGCCTTCTACTGCGGTGTACTCGGCTTCGAGCTGACCACCCGCTTCGGCGATCAGGCTGCCTTCGTCTCCGCCGGTGGCTACCACCACCACATCGGCCTCAATACCTGGCATTCCCTGGGAGCGGGACCGGCCCCGCGCAGGTCGGCCGGCCTGTTCCACCTGGCGGTGCTCTATCCGGACAGGGCCGGGCTCGCCGACGCCCTTGACCGGCTGCGCGAGGCGGCATGGCCGCTGACCGGTGCCAGCGACCACGGCGTATCCGAGGCGCTCTACCTTGACGATCCGGACGGAAACGGGGTCGAGCTCTACTGGGACCGGCCGCGCGAGCGGTGGCCGCAGAAACCGGATGGCTCGCTGGAGATGTTCAGCCTGCCGCTCGACCTCGAGAACCTGATGACCGAGATCGAAGGCTGA
>JBBRVF010000258.1:0-3028 GCA_038247145.1 Solirubrobacterales bacterium
CGAATCCTCTACACGATGCACGAAATGGGACTCACTTCGGCTTCGAGCTACCGCAAGTGCGCGGCGATCGTCGGCGAAGTGATGGGCAAGTACCACCCCCATGGCGACGCGTCGATCTACGACACCCTGGTCCGCATGGCGCAGGAATTCTCACTGCGTTACCCGCTTGCTGACGGCCAGGGCAACTTCGGCTCGATCGACGACGACTCGGCCGCCGCGATGCGGTACACCGAAGCCAGGCTGACCCGTCTGGCGACGGAGATGTTGCGCGACATCGATTCTGACACGGTCGAGTTCGGACCCAACTACGACGAGTCCCAGCGCGAACCACTGGTGCTTCCGTCGAGGTTCCCGAACCTGCTGGTCAACGGTGCCTCTGGAATCGCCGTCGGTATGGCGACCAACATCCCCCCGCATAACCTTCCCGAGGTTGCCGGGGCGGTGGCCGCCTTCATCGATGACCCGGATGTCGGCCTCGAAGGGCTGATGGAGCACGTCAAGGGACCCGATTTCCCCGGCGGCGGGATCATGGACCCGAGCAACATCCGCGAGGCCTACGAAACCGGGCGCGGCAGCGTACGTGTGCGCGGCAGGGTTCATTCGGAACCGCTCAAGGGCGGCAAGGAAGCGCTGATCGTCACCGAACTTCCTTTCACCGTCAAAAAGGGCGGCGACTCGGGCTTTATCGTCAAGATCGCCACCCTGGTCAGGGACAAGAAGCTCGACGGAATCTCCGACCTTCGCGACGAGACCGACCGGACCGGCATGAGGGTCGTGATCGAACTCAAGCGAGGCGCGGTTCCGAACATCGTGCTGAACAACCTCTTCCAGAAGACCCAGCTTCAGACCTCCTTCGGTATGAACATGGTCTCGCTGGTCGACGGGGTGCCACGCACTCTCGGTCTGCGCGACATGATTCGCCACTACGTCGAGCATCAGCGGGAAGTGGTCACCCGCCGGACCCAGTTCAGGCTGCGGCGGGCCGAGGCCAGGGCTCACATCCTCGAAGGACTGCTGATCGCCCTCGACAACCTCGATGCGGTGATCAAGCTGATCCGCTCGTCACCCGATCCGGATACCGCCCGGGACGGTCTGATCGACGAGTTCGAACTGTCCCGGCCCCAGGCCCAGGCGATCCTCGACATGAGGCTGCAGCGCCTGACCGCGCTCGAGTCGGACAAGATCCGGGCCGAGCACGCCGAGCTGATGGAGCTGATCACCGAACTGCGGGCGATCCTGGGTGACGAGGGTCGGGTCTACGCGATTGTCCGTGAGGAACTGCTGGCGGTGACCGAGACCCATGGCGACGAGCGCCGGACCTCGATCGAGCCCTTCGGCGGCGACGTAAACGTCGAAGATACGATCGCCGAGCAGCAGATGGTGATCTCGCTGACCAAGTCCGGCTACGTGAAACGGATCGGGGTCGACTCATACCGACAGCAGCATCGCGGCGGCATCGGGGTCACTGGCATGAACCTGAAGGAGGGCGACTACATCGAGCACCTCCACATCTGCTCGACCCACGACTACCTGCTGTTTTTCACCAACACCGGCAAGGTCTATCGCAAGAAGGTTTACGAACTGCCTGAAGGGCAGCGCACGGCCAGAGGCAGCGCCCTGGTCAACCTGCTGCCCTTGCGCGACGGCGAGCGTGTCATGGCGGTCATCCCCACCAGGGAGTTCAAGGAGAATCGCTACCTGGTATTCGCCACCGCCGAGGGTCAGGTCAAGAAGACGGAGTTCACCGATTACAACACGCGGATCGAGGCTGACGGCATCATCGCGATCAAGATCCGTCAGGGTGACGAGCTGGTCGGAGTGCAGCTGACCTCAGGCGAAGACGACCTCCTCATGGTCTCGAAGTCGGGCCACGCCAGCCGGTTCAACGAGGATCAGGCCCGCCCGATGGGACGGGGAACCAGCGGAGTCAAGGGTATGAACGTCGGCCAGAAGGGCAACCGGGTGCTCGCACTTAACGTGGCCCGCGATGACGCCGAACTGCTGGTCGTGACCGAGAACGGATTCGGCAAGCGCACGGCGCTCTCCGAGTATCCGATCAAGAACCGTGGAACCAAGGGCGTTCTGACCGCGAAGCTGACCGAAACCAAGGGTGGCCTCGCCGGCGCCCTGATCGTGCGCGAACACCAGGACCTGCTGTTCATCACCGAAAACGGCATGGTCCAGCGCACCTCGGTCGAAGGCATCCGCAAGACCGGCCGGCCGACCCAGGGGGTGAAGGTGATGAACGTTCGCGAAGGCGATCACATCAGCGCCGTCGCCCTGGTGGTCGAGTCCGACGCGGCGGTACCGGGCGTCGAGCTTGAAGGGGCCCCGGAACAGCAGGCCCTCCCCGAAGGCGAAGTACCCGAAGATGAAGTTCCGGCTGACGATGTAGCCCCGGACTCACCGGAAGCCCCGGAGGAGAGCGGCGCCGGGTGATTCGGTGCCGACGGCTCTAACGGACCCCGGGGTAGGAGCCGAGCACCTTCATCGTCCCGGCCTTGGCCCGGAGCCCGTTGAGGGCTTCGGCCACGCCGGGGTCGGTGTCGCGGCCCTCGACGTCGATGAAAAACAGGTACTGACCGAGGCTGCGTCGCTGGGGGCGCGACTCAATCCGGGCCAGGTTGATCTGTCTGGTCGAGAATTCGAGTAGCGCCTCGACCAGGGCGCCTGGGGCAATTAACTCGGCTCTGCTGGTGTTTACGAGCAAGGCGGTTGTCTTCATCGCACGCAGGTCCGCGGACGAAACGACGCCGCGAGTTTCGGCATTCAACGCGACATGCAAACTCACTACGTCAGCAGCTTCGAAAAAATCGCGCTTCGAAGACGCGACCGAATAGCCGAAATCGCGCGCGCTATCCAGCGAGTTTTCGCGGCCCCAGACCAGAACCTGCATGCCGAACGCGCGACCCACCTGGGCGACGAGCCGACCGATGCGGCCGAGGCCGAAAACACCGAGGACCTTGCCGTGCAACCCTTCGCCCAGCGTCGACTGCCAGTACCCTTCTTTTAAACGCCGAGCTTCGTA
>JBBRVF010000259.1:0-3027 GCA_038247145.1 Solirubrobacterales bacterium
GCCTTCTACCTCGCCGACCAGATCAACTTCTACTCGTCCAGGGCCAAGGGCTATCTGAGCGAGGAGCGGATCCGCGGCCACTCGATGCTGACTGTCAGCCGCAAGCTCAGGATCCAGTACCGGCCGTATCCGGTGGTCGGCCTGATCAGCCCCTGGAACTTCCCCCTCGTGCTTTCGCTCGGCGACGCGATCCCCGCCCTGATCGCCGGCGCTTCGGTAGTCATGAAGCCTTCCGAACACACGCCCCTGGCGATCGCCGCGATCGTCGATGCCTGGCGTGAGGAGATCGGCGCACCGGACGTGATGGCCGTCGTCCAGGGCACTGCCGAAACCGCTTCGGCCCTGATCGACGAGGCCGACTTCATCGGCTTCACCGGATCCGACCGGACCGGCAAGCTGGTCATGGCCCGGGCCGCCGAGACCCTGACTCCGGTCAGCCTCGAACTTGGCGGCAAAGACCCGATGGTCGTGCTCGACGGCGCCAACCTCGCGCGTGCAGTCAAGGCCGCGACCTGGGGCGGGATGATGAACTCCGGGCAGATCTGCATGTCGGTCGAGCGCATCTACGTCGAGGAGCCGCTCTACGACTCGTTCGTCGAACAGCTCACCGAGTCGGTCACTGAGCTGCGCCAGGGGCCGGACGGCCCCGAGGTCGGCTCCGACGTCGGTGCGATCACCACGCCCGAGCAGGTCGCGATCATCGCCGGTCAGGTCAGCGAGGCGATCGAGCACGGGGCCCGTGCCCTGGTCGGCGGACGCCATCTCGATCGGCCCGGCGACTACTACCAGCCGACCGTGCTGGTGGACGTGGACCATTCGATGCGGGTAATGAAAGACGAGACTTTCGGACCGGTTGTCGCCGTGATGAAAGTGAAGGACGCAGACGAGGCCGTGCGCCTGGCCAACGACTCCCGCTACGGACTGTCGGCCACGGTCTTCGGCCCCAGGAGAAAAGCGGAGCAGGTCGCCAGGCGGATCGAGTGCGGAGGGGTCAACGTCAACGACGTGCTGACCAATTCGATGGTCCCCGGGATCCCTCTGGGCGGCTGGAAGGAGTCCGGGATCGGCTACCGCAACGGCAGGTACGGCATCCGAAAGTACTGCCGCTCGGAGTCGATCGTCACCGCCCGCACCCAGCTTCTTCCCGAGCCTTTCTGGTACCCCTATACCGCGGCCCGCCGGGAGTCGGTCGAGAAGCTGACCCGCTTCGTCAACGCCCGCGGCATCCGGCGCCGCCTCGGCCTGTAGCGCCGCCGGGTCGGCTCGTCAGGGAGCGGTTCCGCCGGGCGTGCCGGTGGCACCCGTCGCGCCGGTCGTGCCCGGCCTGACCACGATCGTTCGACCATCTTCGAGCTGGTAGAGAGTGCCAACCGGCTCGCCGCGACCGACCACCTCCTGGCCGGGCTGGATTTCGATCGTCTCGACCTGCTCTCCCGGATCAGTCAGGATCGTGTCGGCCGGCACCTGAGCGCTCTCCTGGAGCGACTGATTGCGCTCGGTGATCACTGATGTCAGGTCGAGCGAAGAAAGCGCTGCCAGGAGGAAGGCCACCGAGAGCACGATTCCGATGTCGAACAGGTTGACCAGGCCGTCGAGCGGGTCGCCGGCGCGGTCCTCGCGACTGCGGGCCCTGGCGGTGACCTTGCTGCCGACGCGCTTCACGGGTTGCCCATCGAGACGACGGTGCTTCCGCCGTGCTCGGTAGTTGAAGGCATGATCGCGCCGGCGCCGCCGAGCTGCCGCTCTGGAGCCAGCGAGGCCGCGGCGAACTCGACGTCGGAGAAGTCCTGGGCATAGATCCGGTCACGGACCAGCGAAACCGAAAAGGCGATCGCACCGGTCAGCAGGCCGACCACGGTCACGCCGAAAGCGATTCGGAGGTTGTCGGTCAACTCGGTGACGTTGCCGTCGGCCAGGCCGGCAAGAGCCGGCGAAAGCGGGATCAGCGTTCCCATCAGCCCGAGCGCCGGACCGAAGCGGACCAGGATCCGGGTCCGCTCGAGGCGCCTCAGGGAGCGATAGTCGTAGTCGGCCATACGCTTGGCGATGCGGTTCTCGGCATCAGGCAGGGGGCGCTGGGTGACGATCGCTTCCATCGTCTCCATCATCGAGCGGTTCCAGGAGACCAGCGAGAGCTCGGAGATCGCGGCCAGTCCGTCCCCCCGCGAGATTTCGGCGGCGGCACGCTCCACGGCTCCTTCGAGGGCAGTCATCGAGCGCCATCGCCGGCGCCAGACTTCGGCCAGCAGGATGCCGGTTTCGACGATCGCCCAGGCAAGGCCGAGGATCGCCGCGACCAGCACCGGCCAGAGCAGCGCTTCCGAGATTGAGAATAAGAGTTCTTCGATCGCCAAAACGGCTCCCAAGTCTAGACACACGCCGATCCGCCCACCGAATACGGTTCGCCGATGCCCGGCTCAGCCCAGCAGCAGCGCCAGTGAAGGGCCAGGCCGCGATCGACTCGAGCCTGGCCCGGATCCGGTCGGCCCGGGTCGACGGGATCGGCCTCGTGGTCGGTCGCAGGTCGGGTCCGGGTGAGGGCTGGTTCAGCGTTGAAGAGCTGCTCAGCGAAGCCTCCGCGCCGGCGACCCTGCTGGCCATGGTGCGCGGGATCCGCGAGATCCCCGCCGACCACATCCGCGGCGAGTGGATGTTCGAGAGCTACGCCCGAGCCGTCGCCGACCTCGGTGCAGCGATGATCGTCGCCGAGCGCCGCCTGCCCGACCTGGCAGCGGAGAACCTGTTGATGGCTTCGACCGGAGGCCTGATCGCCGGGACGGCGGTCATCGGCCAGGCGACGCTCGTACTCGAGTCAGACCCGGCGATCGGCGAAGCCGGCCTTACCCCGGTGGCTCGCTGGCAGGATCTCGCCGACGCTTTCCACTCGGGCTTCAGCGAACTGCTTGAACCGATGGTCGCCTGGATGGTGCGACACAGCCTGCGGCAGGAGAAGACGCTGTGGAACGCCGCGGCCGACCGGCTCGCCCAGTCTCTTCTCTGGTGCGGAACCGCCTTCGGGCAGGAGGA
>JBBRVF010000260.1:0-3013 GCA_038247145.1 Solirubrobacterales bacterium
AAGGGGCGACGGCAGATCCGCCGGAGGCGATTGGACCCACGGTGCCGTTGACTTACGCCTTCAACTTCCAGTTCTCCGACGGCTGGTCCGCGGCAGACCCGGGACCTGCGGCAATTCACGGGACCGGCCAGGTCGGCTTCCGCTACTGCACCAATACGATCAACTTCACCGTGGCGGAACCGGAGATCGAACTTAACGGCGACTCCGACTCGCGGCTGATTTTCAGAGTCGATGGCACCGACGGCACAGCCTTCCCCAATTCGCGCGCGGTAATGGTCCAGCTGATCCCGAGCAAGGCGCAGCAGACGACGATCGAGGGAAATACCACCACGCTCACCGGTATCCCCGGTTACATCCCGCAGGCCGCGACTGGAATCTTCGCCGACTTCTACCCGCCGTTCCCCGGAAGCGTCGATGCCGCCGGCGCCGAATTCTCCAGATTCGGCTCGCTGACCGTGAGCTATACGACCGGATGAACCATCTCTCCTCGATCAGGCTCGTGCTCCTGTCGCTCGCCGCAGCGGCGTTGGCGGCTTGCCTGTTAGCAACGCCGGCGATGGCGAAGGACGGACAGGTGACCGTCAGGGCGGCCGGTACCACCAACGCGTCGGTCACAGTCAAGCTGAGCGAACTCGGCAATAACGACATCAACAACCGCACCTACAGGCTCAAGTCGGGCCCGGTGACGATCAGCGGCCACTCCCTGCTCCAAGTCCTGAACCGGGCTGATGCGGAGTCGGAAGAGATCGATCTGGCCACGATTCCTTCGATCGCGATCGACCGGCCGAGCGGACCTCCGATCACGATCTCCGGCGACGACGTCCGCAATCCCGACGCCTTTGCCGACGGTCCGCCAGTCTTCTACGAAGACAACGGCGCGACTGTTTTCGTGATGCCAGCCAAATCCCCCGGGGACAGCGGAAGTCGTTTCCGCTTCGTGCAGGCCCCCGTCGGGATCTCGGTCGGATCCGGCGCCCGCTACGAGGTCGAGCTTTCCGCCTCCAGGACAAAGGCCAAGGTCGGCCAGAAGATCACCTTCAAGGCGAAGGTGACCGGTCAAGACGGGGGAGAGAGTCTCAGCTTCGACTGGAACTTCAACGACGGCAGCAGCCCCACGGCCGAGGTCCCCAAGGTCAGCCACACCTTCTCCAGCAAGGGGAGCTACGCGGTGATCCTCGACGTGACCGGCGCCTCCGGCAGCGGACAGACCGGAATCCTGATCGAGGTCGGCGAGGTGAAGAAGAAGCTTGACGACAGGGACCCCGACAAGGATCTCAAGGGCAATGAAGGCACCGGCGGCCAGGGCGGCGGTGACGGCGGGACCGGCGACGGCCTCGGCAGCGGAACCGGTGGCTTCGGCTCCGGTACAGGCGGAGGCCTGCCCGGTGTTGTTGCACCCCCGGCCGAGCCGTCAGCGCCCGCAGTTCCGCCTGAACCGAAGAAGCCGGACCCGAAGCCTGAAAGCCCGGTGGACGACGGTCTGGTCGAAGTTCAGGGCGAGCTGGTCGATCCGCTGAGCGGGGCGACCGTGGTCGGCCCGGGCGACCCGCAGGTTTCCGAGAGCGCGGACCCGGCACCGTCGGGAACCGAGCAGGGTGGTTTCGGTATTCCCGGCGAGGCCTGGGCGCTGGCAGGCGTGGGTTTGCTGCTTGGACTCGGCGGTTTCGCCGAACTCCGGGTCTTCTCCCGGCTGTACTGAACGGGCACTACTTCAGCGTGACCTGGGAGCCGCCGGTGATCGAGTCGGTGCCGTCCGGAAACCTGACCCAGGCTTTGTTGGTGCCGTCGTAGTCGGGGGCCCAGAGGATCAGGGTGGCCTCGCCGCGCTGGTTGACCTCGCAGCCACCTGCGCCCTCTTCGTCGAGCCCGCGCCAGATCCGCACGAACGGGTTCTCTTCCCACTCGACCGCGATCGTGCTGGGCTCCTTGTGGCCCGGATGGATCCGCGTCTCCGGCGGCAGGGTCATCACCTTTTCCATGATCGAATGCTTCAGATCCTCGAAGCCCGTCGCGCCAGGGGCCATGGTGCCGGCAACGGTGCCCTTGAAAATCAGGTCGGCGGTGATCAGGTCGGTGCCGTCGATCAGGAAGGCCAGGTGTCCGCCGGCATGGCCGGGGGTGAAGAGCGCCTCGATGCGCAGGTCGCCGGTCTCGATCATATCGCCGTCTTCGAGGAGCTGATCGACCTCGAAGTCGACCTTGCCGGCGGTAACTTCATGGGCCAGGATCGGGATGTCTCGCTCCTTTGCCAGCTCGCCGAGATCGACCACGTGGTCCCAGTGGTCGTGGGTCAGCAGGATGTGGGTCAGTTCGGTGCCTTCCCGGTCGGCCCTCTCGAGTAGCGGTTCGATCACGCCGTTGCCGTCTACCAGCACGCCCTTGCCACCGGGCTCGTCGACGACGAGGTAGGAGTTGGAGAGCCAGTCTGCCTGTTCGACACGCTGAAGGATCATCGCTGCCTTTCTTTTCGGGGTGCTCAGTTGAAGTGGATCACGCTGCGGATGCCGTCCTGGGCTTCCATCAGCTCGAAGCCGCGGTTGACTTCGTCGAGGGTCAGGCTGTGAGACAGGAAAGGATCGACGTTGATTTCTCCGGCCATGTAACGGTCGATCAACTCCGGCACCTGGTCGCGGCCCTTGACCCCGCCGAAGGACGATCCGGCGATGCGGCGGCCGGTGATCAGCCAGCGGGGGATGACGTCGAGCGTCTCGCCTTTGCCGGCAACGCCGGCGATCGTGCAGAGACCCCAGCCCATGCGGGCCGACTCGACCGCCTGCTGCATCACCTTGACCATCCCGGTGGCCTCGAAGGTGTAGTCGGCACCGAAGCCACCGGTCATCTCGAGGATGCGCTCGACCGTCTCTCCGTCTCCGGTCATCAGGTCTGTGGCCCCCTGCTCTCGGGCCATCTCGAGCCGGTCTTCGGAGAGGTCCACGCAGATGATTCGCCCGGCCTTCTGCAGGGCGCAGCCGGCCACCGCTCCGAGTCCGACCATGCCGGCACCGAAGACCAC
>JBBRVF010000261.1:0-3001 GCA_038247145.1 Solirubrobacterales bacterium
GAGTCCTTCTCCGAAGCAGCCGAGTTCGACGGCGTGATCATCTCCAAGCTCGACGGCGACGCCCGCGGCGGCGCGGCGCTCTCGGTCAAGGCGGTCACCGGCAAGCCGATCATCTTCGCTTCGACCGGCGAGAAGCTGGAGGACTTCGAGAGGTTCCACCCGGACCGCATGTCCAGCCGCATCCTCGGTATGGGGGATGTTCTGAGCCTGATCGAGAAGGCCGAAGAGCAGGTCAGCGAAGACGAAGCCGAAGAGCTCCAGCGCAAGATGGCCAACGAGACATTCACGCTCGAGGACTTCCTCAAGCAGATGCGCCAGGTCCGCAAGATGGGCCCGATCGGCAACCTGATGGGAATGATGCCCGGCATGGGGGCGATGAAGAAACAGCTCAAGGACACTGATGTAGACGAAGGCGAGCTCGACCGGGTCGAAGCGATTATCCTCTCGATGACCCCGGAGGAGCGGGCCTTCCCCGAACTGATCAAGGGCTCGCGCCGGCGCCGTATCGCCGAGGGCTCCGGAACCAAGATCCAGCAGGTCAACAACCTGGTCAAACAGTTCGACCAGATGCGGCGTCTGATGAAGCAGATGGCGACCGGAAACATGCCCAATCCGCAGCAGCTTGCCCGCATGACCGGCCAGGTTCAGCGGCCCAAGGTCCGCCGCCGCTGAGAATCTGTAGGATTCCGCGTCCAATGGCAGTCCGAATCAGACTTAGAAGAGTGGGTTCCAAGAAGAACCCGATCTGGCGAATCGTCGTCGCAGACAAGCGCTCTCCCCGTGACGGGCGCAGCATCGAGACGATCGGCCAGTACAACGCACAGACCGAACCTTCGACCATCGTGCTCGACGAAGAGCGCGCGAAGTACTGGCTCGAAAAGGGTGCCCAGCCCTCGGAGCGGGTTGCCGGCCTGTTGCGCATCAAAGGCATCAAGGCCACCGGGAGCTGATCTCCGTGCAGGAGATGCTGCTCTTCCTCACGAAGTCCCTGGTCGACGACCGCGAAGCGGTTCAGGTCGAGGAACTCGAGGAAGACGGCGACCTGGTCTACGAGATCACGGTCAACGAGGACGACCTCGGACGGGTGATCGGCAAGGGCGGTCGGGTGGCGAATGCGCTTCGAACCATCGCCAAGGCCGCCGCCGTGCGCGAAGAGCGCCGCGTGCTAGTCGACATCCTCGACTGAAAGCCCCGGCAGGCGGTCACCGGCCGTGAACCTCGACATCTTCACCCTCTTCCCCGAGGCTTTCGACTGGTTCGGCCAGCAGCGTCCGGTTCGCAACGCGGTCGAGAACGGTGCTTCGCTGAGTACGCGCGATTACCGGGACTGGACTCCGCTTAAAGGCGGCCGGGTAGACGACGCGCCCTACGGCGGGGGGGCCGGCATGGTGATCCGGGTCGATGTGGTCGACGCAGCTCTGGAGGGGGTCTACGGTGGCGAGCGGCCGCGGACGGTCGTGCTCAGCCCGGCCGGCCGGCTGCTCGATGAAGACCTGGTCACGGAACTGGCCGCCGAGCCGGCGCTGGCCCTGCTCTGCGGCCGATACGAAGGCTTCGACCACCGGGTCCACGACCACCTGGCCGACGATGAGGTTTCGATCGGGCGCTATGTGCTTGCCGGGGGAGAGCTGCCGGCGATGGTGATCGCCGATGCGATCATGCGGCGTCTGCCCGGTGCGCTCGGTGACGCCGAGAGCGCGATCGAAGAGTCCTGGAGCGAAGCCCTGGAGGGACTGCCGGAGTATCCGCACTACACGCGGCCGGCGGAATACCGAGGCTGGGGCATCCCCGAAGTGCTGATTTCCGGCGACCACGACAAGGTGCGACGGTGGCGTATGGAACAGAGTCGGGAGCGGGGCGGCTGACTTGAAGCCGCCGATCACGGCGAGTCGGTAGCATTGCCGCTTCGCGGGCCCACCGGCCCGCATTTTTGAGCCATGAGCACCGTAATCCAGGACATCGAAAGCAGCCAGCTGCGCAAAGGGCTCCCGCCGTTCGCGCCGGGTGACCGCGTGCGAGTTCATTTCCTCGTTATCGAGGGCAACCGCAAGCGGCCCCAGGTTTTCGAAGGCGTGGTCATCAAGCGTCAGGGATCCGGTGCCCGCGAGACTTTCACGGTCCGCAAGCAGTCTTTCGGAGTCGGTGTCGAGCGTACCTTCCCGCTCCACTCGCCGAAGATCGAAAAGCTTGAAGTGGCATCCCGCGGCCGGGTCCGCCGGGCCAAGCTCTACTACCTGCGTGGCCGGGTCGGCAAGGCCGCCCGGGTCGCCGAGCGGCGCTGGGGCATCGACGAGGAGATGGTCTCCGTCTCCGGCGACGGCGCCGTGGACGCATCGGGCGAAAGTCTGGCTCCGGAGGAGGAGGCAACGACCTCCGACGAGACGGCAACAGAAGCCCCTGAAACCGGAGCCGACGCACCTGATGCCGACGCCGAGGCCACGGAGTCGACCGAAGCACCCGAAGCAGAAGCTACTGAGCCCGCTGAACCTGATGCGTCCTCAGAGCAAGCCGAAACCGACGCTGACGCCGAGGAGCCGGATGCGGATGAGCCCGAAGCCGAGGCGGACGCCGCCGAAGAGTCCGGTGGACAGGACGAGGCCCCTGAAGACGGCGAACAGGACAAGAAGGACGAAGCCTGAGCCCGCGCATCCCCAAGCCGAAGACGGCCGGGGGAAGTTTCGTCGAACTGGTCGTGATCGTTGCGCTGGCCCTGGGCCTTGCGTTGCTGATCCAGGCGTTCCTGGTCAAGCCGTACCAGATCCCCTCGGGTTCGATGGAGCCGACTCTCGACATCGGCCAGAGGGTCCTGGTAAACCGGACCGCCTTTCACTTCAGCGACCCCAAGCCTGGTGATGTCGTGGTTTTCCACCCTCCGAGAGGGGTCGGTACACAGCCGGAATGCGGCGTACCGAAGCAGTCCGATCAGCCCTGCCCCGAAGCAACCGAGGGCGAGTCGCCGGATACCTTCATTAAGCGCGTCGTCGCCGGACCGGGGGATACC
>JBBRVF010000262.1:0-2974 GCA_038247145.1 Solirubrobacterales bacterium
GGCAGTAGACGCAGAGCAGCCTCGTACCATCGTGCCGCTATCGACGGGGTCGTCCGCTCGGTGGCACGGCCGGCGCTGGTCAGGAGCTCCACGGCTTCGGCGTCGCCGGGCTGGGCTGAGGCCTCCACGTGGTGTGCGAGTTCGGAGGCCGTAGCGCCGCGTGACCGCAGGGCTGCCGCCACCCGGCGGTGAGCAGCCAGTCGGAAACCGGGCTCCGCGCTCTCGTAAGCGGCCCGTCGAACGATCGGATGGCGGAATCTGAACCGCCTCAGGACTTCGGTTTCCCCTGCGATTCCGGTTCGGGTCAGCGAGTCGATCGCGTCGAGCGCTGCCGTATCCGGGACATTGGCCGCCGCAGCCACGAGATCCGGTTCGAAGCGGTCACCGACAACCGCCGCCGCCTGGCAGACGGCGCGTTCCGTCGGAGAAAGCCGTTCAAACTCCCCGGCCAGCGAGCCGGCAACCGCCTGCGGGACTCCGAGAAGGCCGGCTGTGACTTCGACTGAGGTGGATCCTCTGTCCCCGGCGAGCTGCTCGAGGTAGAAGGGGTTGCCACCGCTCTCGGTCAGAACCTCCTCCAGGCGATCCGACGGGAGCCGGTCGCCCACAAGGGCGGCCGCTGCGGTGCTCGAGAGCGGGCGCGGCTCGACAACGATGTCGGCGGCGCCGGCAATGAACGCCGTCCTCGCAGGTCCGGCTCGCTCGGTCAGCAGCAAGGGGCGATACGCGAGGACCATCAGTACCTTCGCCCGTGGTGGTCGCCGGATCAGGTGGGAGATCAGCTCCAGCGAACCGCCATCGGCCCAATGCAGGTCGTCGATAATCAAGACCAACGGTTGCCGACCGGCAACGAATTCGATCAGGTTGCGGGCCGCTGCCAGGACCCTGCTCCGCCCCTCGCTCATCTCTCCCGGCGAATCCCTCAGGCCACTCAGCGCCGGAAATGCCGGGGCCAGACGGGCAACATCGTCTGCCGGCAATCGATTGAGCATTCGCGGTCCGATCTCGCTCAGGTGCTCGTCGAGTGCTTCCACGAAGACACCGAAAGGCATGCTGCGTTCGAACTCTGCCCCACTTCCGGTCAGGATCAGCATATCCTGGTCATCGGCCCGTGTTCGCAGCACGTCCAGAAGGGTCGTCTTGCCGATTCCGGGCTCGCCCGCGAAACAGGCGAGTGACGAGCCGCTTCGCACGCCCGCGAGCATCCGGTCGATAGCGGCCGATTCGAGCTCTCGTCCGTATATTCCTTCGATGCTCACGGAACCAGCCTAGCTTCCGGCCGTCGAAGGTTCAGGGTTTTCCCTGATGTTGAATCGCGAACCTCCGGGGACAATCGCACGATGATCCTTTCCGACCGGCATTTCCGCACGATCAGGTTCGCCGTTCTCTTGCTAGCGGCATTCGTTCTTCTCCCTGCAGTGGCGGGTGCCGTGCTGCCCGGCAGGAACGGGCGGATCGCGTTCACGAGCGGTCGAGAAGGGGCGGGCGATTCGCTGGCTCAGATATATCTGCGCCCGGTCATAGGCAGCGCGGGCAGTGGCCTGATCAGTGCGCCGATCACTCCCGTGGGCGGGCAAAGCCGCCACGCGAGCTGGTCGCCCGACCGGACGAAGATCGTCTTTGCCAACGGCACGCCGGGAAGCCCGACCACCGAGGACTACGACCTGTTCGTCAAAGACCTGGTGAGCGGTTCGCTCACTGCGCTGGACGGCACGCAGGTCGGTGACGGACTGAGTTCGGACCATCCGGCCTGGTCCCCTGACGGCACCAGGATCGCCTACGAGCAGCAACCGGCTGCCGCCAGCGCCGACCGCGACATCATGGTAAAGACCGTAGGCACGGCGGCCCCTGCCGTGAACCTGACCACCGGCCCTCCACTCGAATTCAAACCGGCCTGGACCCCGGACTCGCAGACGATCTACTACGCGAAGACAGTCTCGAATCCCAACCCCGACTACAACATCATGCGCAGGCCTGCGACGGGCGGTGCCGAGGTGGGAGTACTGCCTGCCAGCGGCGCCGACGAGTACCAGCCTTCGATCTCCCCGGACGGGACCCAGATCTGTTTCACCTATCAAGCGCCGCCGGGCAATACCTCCAGCGCCGATATATACGTCGCTTCGCTACCCACCCCCGGCGCCTTCACCCTGATGTCGCCGGACGCGACCAAGGGCGACATCAACTGCACATTCTCCCCGGACGGCAACAAGATCGCCTACGTCAATGGTGTTTTCAGCCAAGGCGCGCTGGTGATGAAGCCGCTAAACGACCCGACCGGCCAGCCGGTGCTGCTCGAGGACGACATGGGCAGCAACAACTTCGACGGCAATCCCGACTGGGCGCCGGACGGAAGTCCGGACTGCCCGGACAGCACCGTGAGCACCCCGGTCGACACGCCGGTCACGATCGAGCTGGAATGCACCGATACCGGTCCGGCCTACGAGCGGACCGACCCGAACGGCTTCATTGCCAACGACGGCGATCCCACAAACGGCACTACAAGCGACAACGCGCCGCTGGCCAACCCCTCGACGGTGAGGTACACCCCGAACCCGGGGTTCACCGGCACCGATACCATCGTCTTCACCAGCTTCGATGACTTCGGTTTCGGTACTGACAAGGGCACCGTGACGATCAACGTCCTCGCGCCCGACGACGGCACCATTGACGGCACGCCTGGGGACGACCTCATCGAGGGGACCCCCGGCGACGACGTGATCAACTGCGGCGCGGGAAATGATGTGGTCCGTGCCGGTGACGGCGACGACGTGATCAACTGCGGAGCCGGCAACGACCGGATAAACGCCGGGGGCGGCAACGACCGGGTCCGCGGCGGCACCGGCAACGACCGAATCCAGGGCAAGTCCGGAAACGACAATCTCGCCGGTAACCCCGGCAAGGACCGGGTCCGCGGCGGTCGGGGCAAGGACCTGATCAGAGGCAACCGCGGCCCGGACAGGCTCTTCGGCGGCCC
>JBBRVF010000263.1:0-2963 GCA_038247145.1 Solirubrobacterales bacterium
CGAAATTCGGTTTCTTCAGTGGAGAAGGTCAGATCCATGAGAGTCAGTCTAGGTAAGTGGGTGTGACCGGGCGCTCAGCGCCCGTCTGCCTGCGGACCGACCCGTTTGTCGTAGTCGGCCCTTTTAGCGGGATCGATCTCGGCATAGACGCGGTGGAGTCCGAAGGCGCGGCTGATCCGTTCGCGCGCCCGCGGCGGCAGAACGCCGGCGAATCTGACCAGGTATCCACTCGACCTCGGCACGAATACGTCTTCCCGGCGATGCTCGATCGCCGCGACGACCTCGGCTGCGACCGCCTCCGGCGAGACCAGCCTGATCAGCGGGACCTTGCGGGTTCCGTCCATCATCTCGGTTTTGACGGGTCCCGGCATCACACAGGTGAAGCAGATGCCCGATTCGCGGTACTCGAACCTGATCGCATCGGTGAAGCCGACCACTCCGAACTTCGACGCCGTATACGCGGCGAGAGCGGGGACGCCCAGCCTGCCGGCCTGCGAGGCGACGTTCACGATCTGACCGCTCCGTCGGGGCTCCATCCATTCGAGCGCACTCAGGGTCCCGTTGATCACCCCCTTCAGGTTCACCTCGATCGTGCGGTCGACCATCTCGCGCGACTGCTCCCCGACCCTTGGAGCAGCTACCGCGATGCCGGCGTTGTTCACAAGTACATCGACTCTGCCGAGGTCCCCCTCGATGGTCTCGAAAAGGCCGGAGAAGGCCGACGCGTCGCTCACGTCGAGGCCGTAACCGTGGCAGCCATCACCCAGTCTCGCGGCCGCGTCGAGCGCTTCCGCCTCGTCGATGTCGGCGATCGCCACCCGGGCTCCGCGTGCGAGGGCGGCATCGGCGATGGCCAGCCCTATCCCCCGCGCCCCTCCCGTTATGAGGAGGACTCGTCCGTCCAGCCGGCCCATCTTTGAACCCTAGCCTGCGTTCCGGAGCTCGACCAGGTCAGCGAGTTCCTCGTTCGAGAGTTCGGTCAGGGCACCTTCGCCGGAGCTGACGATGGCATCTGCCAGCTCCCGCTTGCTTTCGTGGATCGAGGCGATCCTGTCCTCGATCGTGCCTTCTGCGATCAGGCGATGGACCTGGACCGACTTGGTCTGCCCGATGCGGTGGGCGCGGTCGGTCGCCTGCTCCTCGACGGCCGGGTTCCACCAGCGGTCGAAGTGGATCACGTGGTCGGCACGGGTGAGGTGCAGGCCGGTGCCGGCCGCCTTCAGCGAAAGCAGGAATACCGAGACTTCGCCATCCTGGAAGCGATCGACCATGTCCTCGCGGCGCGGCACCGGTGTGCCGCCGTGGAGCAACTGGTTGCCGATCTCACGCTGGTCCAGGTGCCGTTTGAGCAACTTGGCCATGGCGACGTACTGGGTGAAGACCAGAACCGCACCGTCCTCGGTGAGGATCGTATCCAGCAGTTCGTCAAGCAATTCGAGCTTTCCGGAGCGGTTCTCCAGTACCGGCTGCTCTTCCTTGAGGTACTGCGCGGGGTGGTTGCAGATCTGCTTCAGTGAGGTCAGGAGCTTGAGCACGAGACCCCTCCTCCCCATTCCCTCGCTGGTTCGGATCTCCAGCATGTTGTCGCGGACGGCCTTTTCGTAAAGCGCGATCTGTTCGGGGCTGAGACCGACCGCCTGATCGGTGATCTCCTTGGGCGGCAGCTCGGGTGCGATGCCGGGGTCGGACTTTTTCCGTCTGAGTACGAAAGGTCGGATCAGCTTTGCCAGCTGCCTGGTCGTGGATTCCTTGCGCTCGGTCTCGATCGGATCGGCCCAGTTCTTGCGGAAAGAGCCATGGCTGCCGAGTAGCCCGGGCGTGGTCCAGTCGAGGATCGCCCAGAGTTCGGAAAGGTTGTTCTCGACCGGAGTACCGGTCAGCGCCACCCGTGAGCGTGCCGGGATCGTGCGCAGAGCCTTGGCGCCTGCCGAGCGTGGATTCTTGACGTGCTGGGCCTCGTCGGCTACGAGCAGACCCCACTTGACCGAACCGAACCGGTTGGCGTCGAGCCGCATCGTGCCGTAGGTGGTGAGAACGAATCCCCTGGCGACGCCCTCGAGAGAGCGGCCGCCTCCGTGATACCTGAGGACCTCTTCACCGGGTGCGAATCGCCGGATCTCGCGCTCCCAGTTTCCGAGCAGCGACGCCGGGCATACCACGAGGGTCGGCCCGTCAGTCTTGGGGTTGGACTTGCGGTGAAGGTGAAGCGAGATCAACATCACCGTCTTGCCCAGACCCATGTCGTCGGCCAGGCAACCGCCGAGCCCGAGCGAAGTCATCCGGTGGAGCCAGCGCAGTCCCTCAAGCTGGTAGGCGCGAAGAGTTGCGTTGAGCGTCTCCGGTTGCCGGGCCGGATCAGGACCGTCGTTCGAATCGGTGATCTGCTCGCGGAGGTCGGCCAGCCAGCCGGTCGTTTCCACCTCGACCGTCCGGCCGTCGATCACCGTGCTTCCGGTGAGCGCGACACTCAGGGCGTCGATCGCAGTCAGTGGTCGCAGGTCGGGATTTCGCGCCCGGTCTGCCAGAACCGGCGGGACCAGAACCCATTGATTCCTCAGCCTGGTGACCGGCCGGTTGGTCCGGGCGAGCGACTCGACCTCATCTGACGAAAGCGCAGTCCCGTCGAGGTAGATCTTCCATGAGAAGCCCTGGAGGGCGGACTCGTCGAAGACCTCGGGAACGCTCTGGCCGAGGGTTCCGGCGGTACCGACGACCACGTGGGCTTCGAGTGAGTGGTTGAGGCCGGGGTCCCACGATACGGCGATGCCGGAGCCCTCGAGCCGCTCGGCGGCTCCGTCGAGCAGGTCTTCGACTTCAGGGTCCGAGAGCCTCAGCCGGTCGGGCACGTCGGCGTCGAGCAGGCGTCTGAGAGGGGCCCAGGTGGCTGCGGCCATGCCGACGCCGAGAGTCGTATCGATGCGCCCCCGGGAACCAAAGCGCTCTTTGTCCTGATCCCACAGATC
>JBBRVF010000264.1:0-2947 GCA_038247145.1 Solirubrobacterales bacterium
CGCTTTCGACTTTGGCGAAAAGCTCGGAAGCGGGCAGCGGATCGGACCGGCGCCCGATGGCGCCGATTCCGCGCCCTTTGACCACTCCGATCGCACCGGCCTCCGGCTCGAATCCGAGCTGCCTGCAGAGCAGCACGTTGTTGCCGATCTCGGGGTGGGCGTCGAGCGGCAGATGGTAGCCGGCGATCGAGAGGTCGCCGGCGAAGGCGGTCTTCAGCCGGGTCGCCATCTGCTCGGTCAGGCTGCGTTCGTGGAAGTCCCAGAAAAGACCGTGGTGGGTCAGCAGCATGCCGGCGCCGGCGCTGACCGCGGCCTCGATCGACTCCAGGTGGGCCGACACGGCAGTGGCGATCGAGGAGACTTTCTGACTCCCCGGGACCTGGAGTCCGTTCGGCCCGTAGTCGGAGAACGACGCGCAATCGAGCAGTTCATCGCAGAATTCGACGATCTCGTCTCGAGCGGCCACGGAGGGAGGATATATGCCGCTGTCGCTCTGCCCTTAAGATGTGAACCGTGAACCAGCCAGAGCGATCAGACGAAGGCGATACCAACGGCGACTCGTTCATCGAGTCGTTGATGGATACCGACCTCTATTCGATGGGCGCCTATTTCTCAGATACCAATCCCGAGCTGGTCGACGAGGTGATCGAGCGCAGTGTGGTCATCGAGGAGCGCGGCCTGAGACGTTACTCGGAGGAGGAGGGGGTCGATCTGGAAGACACCTTCCGCACCCTGCTGACCGGTCTGGCCGTGCGCTACTACAAGTCGGTAGCCGGTTGAGCCCCGAATCCCGCGCTTCGAACGGAGCCGCCGGCCGGCCCGGGCGCTTCCGTGTTCTCGCCCTGCTGCTGGTCGGGGTGGTCGTGCTGGGGATCGCGATCGTCGGCATGTCCACCCGAGAGGCCAGCAACGATTTCCGTGGGGTCGAAGGGGTTGACGACGCGCAGCGGGTCTTCGGCGGCGCCTTTCAGCTGGGAGAGCGGCTCGGCGAGGGCAACGCCCCGGTCCAGGTGCAGATCTTCACCGACGTCCAGGCCTCCGGCTTCAGCGACTGGTTCCTCGAGGTGATCCCGACGCTGACTGACGGTCCGGTAAGGGACGGTGACATCCAGCTGCTGCTGCGCAACCGGTCGCTGACCCGGAATCCGACCGAGCTCAGCTTCTTCGGTATCGAAGCCGCCGCCGAACAGGACTATGCGTGGAACTACGCCTACCTGGTCGTTCGCAACCTCGATCTCGCTCGTGAGGTCGGCCTCGACGCGGAATACCTCGAGGACCTGGCCGAGGCGATCGACGGGATCGACCTGGCGATCTGGAAAACCGACTACGAGCAGTCCCTCGAGCCGGACAGTGAGGTTCTAGGACGGCTTGAGGAACAGGACAAGGTGGCGATCGACCTCGGATTGCGGGCGGAGCCGGCCGTGGTGGTCACCGGGCCCGGCGGAACCGAGGTTCTCCAGGACGCCCCCGGACTCGACCAGATCCGCGCCGCGATCGAAGCCGTCCGGTAGCCGCCCCCCCTCTGCGTCTCTCCGAAGTCTGGTCCGCGCTGCCCGGTTTGGTCCGCGCTGAACTCCGAGCTGCGCTCACCCGGGTCCGGTGTGTCGCGGTTCGCTAGGCTGCTTTTCTCTCGGGGCGTGGCGCAGCCTGGTAGCGCGCACCGTTCGGGTCGGTGAGGCCCCCGGTTCGAATCCGGGCGCCCCGATGTGGCTGAGACGTGAGACGCGGTCTCGGCGCTGATACGTCGAAAGGCGCCCCTCCCGGGGCGCCTTTCTTTCGTTGGGCTGAGGGGCGGGCGGCCCCCGGGACTCACCTGTGCACGCCTGGCTTCGTCAGTCGCTCCGTCGGCTTGCTCATTGCCGGAAGGCAAATCGCTTCGCCGCGTCGCGCCAGTCCTCGCCAGACGCACCCAGGAGAGCCCCGTGCACCACCCGCGTGGAGTGGCCAGCCGAGACTCGCTCACTGGGGCCGGGACGCTCGCCGGCCCGCCTCCGGCGGGGGCCTGCTCGGGTGGCGGGTTGACGCTGCGGGGAGACTCGCTGAGGCTTCGGTGGACGCTGCGTCACGGTTCTCGGTGCGATTGTCGGGCTATCTGGCGGATGATCGCACCGAGAACTCCCCTTCGCGGTCCCGGAACGCTTGCGGCTCGACTCCGCTTCGCTGGTCGGTCTTCGCAAAGTTTGCGGTTCCGCAGGACCGAAACTTGCGTCCGGGGGGGGTTATCTACGATGTACATCAGGAAACTTGAAACGGAGTTCGATCGGGGAATGCTTTGAGTCGGGGAAGAAAACGGGTGAGCAGCTCAGCAGCGAGGTTCGTTTTCGCGGTCGCCTGCCTGCTCGTGCTGGCCTTCTCGAGGGCCTCGACCCCGGCGTCGGCCCTCACCCCGCCCCCGCCAGAGAAGGCGCAGATCGTCTACTCCAACGGTGGGCGGCTGGTTTCCATGGGTGCTGACGGCTCGAATCGCGCGGTGCTGACCCGTGAAGGGAAAGTGACCTGGCCGGGTCCCGTCGGACAGACCGGTGACTTCGCGCCCGCCGTTTCCCCTGACGGGCAGAGGATGGTCTTCGTGAGGGCCAATCCCAATCGATCCTACGAGGACGAGACGCGGCTGATGGTGGCCTTCGTGGACGGCTCCGGTGTCCGGGAGATCCTTGCCAACCGTCCCAACCTGACCCGCAGCCGCAGACAGTCGCCGCACTGGACCCCTGAAGGAAGCAGGCTCGTGCTCGTAAAGGAGCAAACCAGAGGAAGAAAGTCGGTCTCTTCGGTGATCACGATCGCAGCTGACGGCAGCGGGTTGGAAACTCTGTTCACCTATCCGGCCCAGGTCGACAAGCCGCCATTCAACCGTCGGCTCGCTCTCCGGGGCGCGCAGTTGTCGCCCGACGGCAGCAAGCTGCTGGTCGAAGTCGACAACGTCTACATGGATGACGACAGTCACCTC
>JBBRVF010000265.1:0-2915 GCA_038247145.1 Solirubrobacterales bacterium
CGAGGAGTCTGTTCTCGGCGCAATGCTGGTCAGCGAGCCCGCGGTCAACCGGGTGGTCGATGACGTAAGGCTCAAGGCAGTCGATTTCTACCTCGACCGCCACCGGGCGATCTACGGGGTAATGCTCGACCTCTACATCTCGGACAGCCCCTGTGACGAGCTGACCGTGACCGAGGCTCTGACCCGGGGCGGACAGGTCGAGGAGGCGGGCGGAAGGAACTACGTTTCCGAGCTGGCGGCGAAGGTCCCGGCCCCGGGCAACGCCCGGCATTACGCCGAGATCGTCAAGGAGAACGCCCTGCTGAGGCGGCTGCTCGATACCAGCCACCAGATCGGCGGCTGGGTGCAGGAGCGCGAAGGATCCGGCCGGGAGCTCTCCGAGCGGGCCGAGCAGCTGCTCTTCGATGTCGCACACAAGGAGCAGGCAGGAGACTTCCGGCGCCTCAACGACGTTCTCAGCGACGAGATCGAGCGGCTGGAGAAGCTCTCCAGCGGCGAACTGAAGATGACCGGCACGCCGACCGGCTTCAGCTACCTCGACGAGATGACCGGTGGATTCCAGCCTTCGAACCTGATAATCGTCGCCGCCCGCCCCTCGGTCGGCAAGAGTGCCTTCGTAGCCAACATCGCCGAGAACGTGGCGGTCAGGGAGAACCGCGCGGTCGCCTTCTTCTCGCTGGAAATGTCCGAGATCGAACTGGCCCAGCGCTTCATCGCCTCCCAGGCGAGGGTCTACGGCGACCGGCTTCGAAAAGGAAAGGTCAGCCAGCGCGACTGGGGCAAGGTGGTTGACGCCTGCAACAAACTCGAAGCGGCACCGCTCTGGATCGACACCACTTCGGACCTCGGCCTGCTCGACCTGCGCGCCAAGGCCCGCCGGCTGCATGCCCAGGAAGATGAAGGTCTCGGGCTGATCATCGTCGACTACCTCCAGCTGATGCGAATGGACGAGTCCCGGGCCAGCATGGTCGAGAAGGTCGGCCAGATCAGCCGCGGATTGAAGCTGCTGGCGAACGAACTCGAGGTGCCGGTAGTCGCGCTCTCCCAGCTCTCGCGAGCAAACGAGAGCCGCACCGACAAGCGACCGATCCTTTCCGACCTGCGCGACTCGGGCAACATCGAGCAGGACGCCGATGTGGTCGCTTTCCTCTATCGCGAGGACGTCTACCGAAAGACCGAGGAGCGAGACGGCACCGCCGAGGTGATCATCTCCAAGCACAGGAACGGTCCGATCGGCACGGTCAACCTGATCTTCAAGCCGGAATACCCGAAGTTCGCCGACAGGGGACCGGAGCACCCCGCCGGCGAAGGCAGTCCGGCCGCGGTCAAGGCGGAGAGGGAAACTGCCCAGGAAGCCGAGGCCTACTGATGGCGATCGCGGCTTCCGGCAACGGCAAGGTGGCCCCCTGCCCCTTCGCTCGCTGCGACGGCTCCGGCTGGATCCTGGGTGAGGACAACCTGGCCTACGAATGCGACTGCCTCAAGCCGCGTCTGATGCGAGCCAGGGGCGCGGGAATCAACTCGGTCATCCCGGCCAGGTATCGAGGAGTCTCCTTCGACCGGCCGCCGGTGACCACGATCGACTCGGTCGTGGTCAACGCGATCCGCGACTGGATCGACGACCTTGACCAGAACCTCGAGCAGGGCCGCGGGATCTGGCTGATGGGCGACACCGGCACCGGCAAGACCAGCCTGGCGATGCTGGTCTCGAAAGAGATCCTCAGTCGGGGTCGCACCGCAGCGATCTACTCGCTGCCGAAGCTGCTCGGCAGGATCCGCTCGACCTACGACTCTGAGCCCGGAGACGAGTCCTACGCCGACTTCTTCGAAAGGCTCTGCGAGGTGGACATGCTCCACCTCGAGGACCTCGGCACCGAGAAGCGGACGGAGTAGGTCCTCGAGCAGCTTTACGCCCTGATCAACGAGCGCTACGAGCGCCAGAAGTCGGTCATGGTGACCACCAACTTCGATCAGGCCGAGCTCGAGGAGCAGCTAGGCGACCGCATCGTCTCCCGCCTGGTCGAAATCTGCGGCGATCCCCTGCCGCTCTACGGGACCGATCACCGCATGCATTTTCAGCCACCGGGACAGTGACCGGCCCCGCCCTCACTCCGTAGACTGAATCTTCGATGCCGGGACTCGTAATAGTCGGGACGCAATGGGGGGACGAAGGCAAGGGCAAGATCACTGATCTGCTCGCCGAAAACGCCTCCGCGATCGTGCGATTTCAGGGCGGCAACAACGCCGGCCATACGATTGTGCGCGACGGGGTGGAGTACAAGTTCCACCTGATCCCCTCCGGGATCCTCCACGAGGACAAGTACTGCGTCATCGGCAACGGCGTGGTGGTCGACCCGAGGGTGCTGCTCGAGGAGATCGAAGGCCTGCGCCGGGCCGGTATCAGCACGTCGAAGCTGCGCATCTCCGCAAACGCGCACCTGATCATGCCGTACCACATCCTGCTCGACACGGCCGACGAGTTGAAGCTCGGAAAGCTGTCGATCGGTACCACCCGCCGCGGCATCGGACCGGCCTATGCCGACAAGGCCCTCCGGGTCGGGATCCGGGTCCAGGACCTGCTCGACGAGAAGATCCTGCGGAAGAAGATCATGGCAGCCCTGGAGAGCAAGCAGCAGGCGATCAGAGGCCTGTCGGTGCGGCGCCGCAAGCTGCATAGGGAGGCCGAGGTCTCCGACGAGGACCTTCCCGACGACCGGCTCGATCTGCATTCGATCACCGAGGACTACCTCTCTTACGGTCACCGTCTGGAGCCCTACATCGCCGATACGGCAAAGCTCTGCTGGAACGAGCTCGACGCCGGACACAAGGTGATCTTCGAGGGCGCCCAGGCGACCCTGCTCGACCTCGACCACGGCACCTATCCCTTCGTCACCTCCTCCAACCCGATCGCCGGC
>JBBRVF010000266.1:0-2903 GCA_038247145.1 Solirubrobacterales bacterium
AGCGAACGGTGTTCTGGCCAGTCGGCACCGCCCGGTGCTCGACAACGCGCGGCTCAAGCAGGAGTTCGGCTACACCCCGCAGTACACCTCCCGCGAGGCCTTCACCGCCTGGCGGAAAGCCCAGGGCCTGTAGCGCCGTCGGCCTCAGCCGTAGCGAGATGCTTGCGGCCAGCAAGGACCTCCACGAGGAGAAGGAGAATGCGGGCGACAGAACGCACATGTCCTATTCTGATCTCAGGAAATGGCTGAGCGAACGGATAAGGCGATGATGGCCCCGGGCGTTGGTACGGCAACCCCCCTCGGTCCGCTGTTCACATCGATCACGGGCTCAATCGAAAGCGTTAGAGCAACTTACCCGGACAGTTTGAGCCTGGACATTAGAGACCGGTATGGCAACACCTGGCAGCTTTCGATTCTCGATTCCCGATGGTCTCCCCTTGACACCAACTCGCTCGAGGGCAAGCAGGTTCAGGGAGCTGTACTTGCCGAGCGGACAGGTCAACTCGATCTGGAGCTTTCGGACGGCACTGTCTTCAGGATTTCCCCGAACCCGATCGAAAGCGCGGATGATCCCCCCAACTGGGATCTGATTACTCCGAACGGCTGGGCCGTCGAATACGGACCCGGACCGACTGTCCGGGTCCAGCGTGCTGATGCGCCCGTGAGTAGCTGAGTCGGGCCGCTTAGGACGCTGAATTTGTCCCGCATTCGTTGCACCTGTTGCACACAAGCGCGCCCGATTAGACGAACATATGTTCGTGGCTCATCCGGACTACATCCGCCAGAAAGCGATCAAGATGCGCCTGGAAACGCGGCTCACGATCGACGAAATCGCCGAGCGTTTGGCCCTGCCAAGGACCACGGTGTTCTACTGGGTAAAGGACATTCCGATCCCTGAGACCCGAAAGCAGTCGGCGGCCCGACAGCGAGCGTCAGACGCAAATCGCGATATAGCACGCCAGAAGAGGGATCAAGCCTACGCGGAAGGTCTCGCGATGTACCCCGATCTGATCCAGGAGCCGATATTCCGGGACTTCATCTGCATGTACATTGGCGAGGGAACCAAGAGAGGTCGGCACACGGTATCGCTCTGCAACTCGGACCCGACCGTGGTCAAACTGGCGCAAACCTGGATCACGAGGTTCAGTCGAAATCCTGTCGGCTACTCGATCCAGTACCACGCCGATCAATCTCTGCACGAACTGCGAGCTTTCTGGTCAAGAGAGTTGGGCATCGGATCCGGCGAGATCAAGTTTCAACGGAAATCGAACAGCAACCAACTGGCCGGGCGCACCTGGAGGTCGAAGTACGGCGTGCTGGATGTACGCTGCTGTGACACCTATCTCAAGGCCAGATTGAGTGCTTGGATAGATCTCGTCAAGGCTGAATGGGAATAGACTCCGCCGCTGCGGGGCGTAGCGGAGCCTGGTACCGCGCCTGCCCTGGGAGCAGGAGATCACTGGTTCGAATCCAGTCGCCCCGATTTCGCCAGTGGAGCCAATTGAGAAGCCATCAGGCTGTGGCTTCGGTGGACCCTCTACTCCGGTCGCAGGTTCGAAACTTGCCCCGTCATGGTCTGGCGCGGATACGCTGGAATCAAACCGCTTCGCGGCGGGCACCGCCGCCTGATTTCGAAACGGACACCGAGTGGAACTCAAGCCGAAAGCCACCGAGTCGAAGCCCTCGAAGTTCGAGGGCATGATCGACGAGCGCCTGGGGGAGCTGCTGGAAGCCGGCGAGACTGTGCGCGGTGTCGCTGCCGCCTCTCAGCAGAAGGGCATCTTCTCGGGCGGGGTGGTGGCGCTGGCGGTGACCGATAGGCGTTTGATAATCCAGCCGCTCGACCGGCGCGGCAAGGGTCCGAAGGGCGAGGCGACCTCGATCGCCCGCGAAGAGGTGGCATCGGCCAAGCTGGGCCGCCCGGGCGGAAGCTGGGAAAGCCCGAGTTCGATCATCGTCGGACAGGTCTCGATCCAGGTCAAGCTGAAGACGAAGTCCGGCGATAAGTTCCGCTTCATGCTGATGGACGGAAGCGGCCTGTTCGGGGCGATGGGCGGCGGTGAGTCTCAGGCCGCAGGGGCGGATGCCCTCAGGGTCTTCCTTGACCGGGACCGCGCCGCCGACATCTGAGATCGACGGCATCTGATGGTCTGGTGCGCAACAACCGAAGACGCGCTTGCCACGGCTCGGATGCTCCATGACTTCAACCGGGAGTTCGACGAGTTCAGTCCCGGGGAGAGCTTTCTTGCCCCGCGGGTTACGACACTGATCGAGGAGGGCTCGAAGCACTTCCTGATCGGGCGACTGGGCGACGGCGGATCCGACGGCGATCCGGACGGATTCGCCCAGGTCGACTTCCGCCCGTCGGTCTGGTCTGAGGGGCCGGTTGCTCTGCTCGAAGAGTTCTACGTGCGGCCGGAGAAGCGGAGCAGTGGTCTGGGGAAGGAGCTGATGACCGCGGTCCTCGACCTCGCCCGGAGCCGAGAGGCCGCGATGGTCGAGGTCGTCACCGGAGAAGACGACATCGCCGCGAGGGGTCTCTACGAGAGCACCGGATTCAGCAACCTGATCGAAGGCGAAGGCAACGCGAGCTCGCTCTACTACGAGTTGGAGCTCTAGGTCGGCAGGCTGGAGCCCGTCCGGATTACAGCAGGTGGCGCTTGAGGAACTCGACCTGGTCGACGACGACCCGGTCGAACCAAGGATCGAGGTAGACGCCGAAGTGGCCGCAGTCGTAGCGCCGCAACTCTCCCCGTGGGGCCCGAGCCGCGGCTTTGGCGGCGGGACAGGGCGGCGTGTCCAGGTCTCGATTCGCAACCTGGACCAGCAGTGGGCAGGAGATCTTCGCGGCTTTTCGTCCCGGGCGCCAGAGCAGCGCCTCGACCGCGATCGCGGCGGCGACC
>JBBRVF010000267.1:0-2892 GCA_038247145.1 Solirubrobacterales bacterium
CGCCGGATCGGCGAGCTCTTCCCGGGTCGCGAAGCCGTCGCAATCGACGGTCGCACGCTGGCCCTCGGCGGTGGTGGCATCCACTGCATCACCCAGCAGATCCCCGCACCAAAACGACGAGATGGTTGAGGAACTGAATTGACCGAGCACGGGTTCGAGATTGTCGATGCGACCGGTTCGCCGCCTGAGTCCTGGGCGAGGGTCGAGCAGCCGCGTCGTGCGCCGTACAGGGTCGGCGCTGTCCAGCAGGCATGGAACCCCGATGCCGACGCCCACCTCGACTCACTGACTGAGGGCATCCGGATCGCCGCCGACCGCGGAGCCGAGATCGTCTGTCTCCAGGAGTTGACGCTCTCTCCGTATTTCGCGGTGACCGAAGACCGGGTCGAAGAGGCGGCGTCGTTCGCCGAAGAGGTCGAGAGCGGGCCGACTACAGGCTTTGCACGGCAGATGGCCGCCGAAACCGGCTCGTTCATCCACGCTTCGCTCTACGAGAAGGCCGAGGACGGTGGCATCGGCTTCAACACGGCGATCTGCGTCGCCCCCGACGGCGAGCTGATCGCCCGGACCCGCAAGCTCCACATCCCGGTGACGGCCGGTTACTACGAGGACCGATACTTTCGGCCCGGCGACACCGGCTACCCGGTGATCGGAGTGGGTGAGGCCAGATTCGGCTTCCCGACCTGCTGGGACCAGTGGTTCCCAGAGCTCGCCCGGGCGTACTCGCTCGGCGGGGCGGAAGTGATCGTCTACCCGACTGCGATCGGCTCCGAGCCCGACCATCCCGGCTTCGATACCGAGCCGCTATGGGAGAGGGTGATCGTCGGAAACGGCATCGCCAACGGGACTTTCATGATCGCGGTCAACCGGATCGGCACCGAGGACCCCCTTACCTTCTACGGCTCTTCGTTCATCTCGGATCCGTATGGACGGGTGCTGGCCCAGGCACCCCGGGACAAGCCCGCTGTGATCGTCGCCGACCTCGACCTCGATCAGCGCAAGGACTGGCTCGACCTCTTCCCGTTTCTGGGGACCAGGCGACCGGATACCTACGGGCCGCTGGCCGAGCAGGCCTGAATCTCGAGCACCTCTACGGCTGCGTCGAACTCACGCATATCGCGAACCCCAAGCTCGCGCCGAACCCTGCGTTCGCGCTGAAATCGACTCTCAGACGGCGCCGTCTTCGGCGAACTTCTTGAGGCCCGAGGTGGCGTCGTTTGTCAGCCAGCCCTTGACCTTGTCTTCGACCGGGCCCTTCAGTAGCAGGCCGAGCATGCGACCGGTGTCGGCCTCAAGGGCGTAGGTCGCGCGGGTTCGGCCGTCACCGAGGTCCTCCAGGGCCCAGGAGCCGGTCAGCCACTTCATGTCGCCCTTCTTCTGTTCCCAGGTCATGCCGGTCTCCGGCTGGTAATCGAAGGCGATGCGCGAGGTAACGGTTCGCACCTTGGCGTCGGACTTGATCTCGACCAGTTCGGCCCGGCCCTCGGAGTCCGTATTCAGGACTTCGCAGGAAACCATCGATTCCTGCCACTTCGGCGAGTTCTCGAGGTCAGAGATGATTTCGTAGCAGCGCGATGTCGGCGCATCGACTTCGACGGTGCTTGAGGCTTTGAAGATTCCCATGGGGGGATGCTATCCGGCGCCGCCGGATGGGGTATCCGAACGCGACCCGCGGAAAAAATCCCCGGACTGGCCAACACCAGAACCGGCCCGCCGACGCTGGTGCCGGCCAGAACACCGGCGGACCGGAGGCCGGCGGGTAAGTATGTTCCGCTCATGAGCGAAATCCGCCTGAACGGCGTCCACCACATCAGCTGTATCACCGGCGACGCGCCCGGAAACGTCGACTTCTACTCGGGCCTGCTCGGGATGAGACTTGTCAAGAAGACGGTCAACCAGGACGATCCGTCCGTCTACCACCTGTTCTATGGGGACGAGAAGGGGAGCCCTGGTTTCGACCTGACCTTCTTCGAGTATCCCGGCGCGCGACCGGGCAGGGCGGGGGCCGGCATGGTTCACCGGATCCTCTGGCGCCTGCCCTCGGCCGATGCGATCGCATACTGGGCGGATCGTCTCGTGGCCGCGGGTACCCAATCCCATGCAACCGAAGTCGATCCCCGACTCACCGGCACCGGGATTGATGTCGGAGAGGCGGGCCTGCTGTTCGCCGATCCCGAGGGCCTCGAGCACGAGTTCCTGGTCTATGCAGGTGAAGAAGAGCGGCTGGTGCCGCTCCACAGTGAGGTGCCGCCCGAGCATGCGGTCGGAGGTTTCCACGGCGTCAGGGCCTACTCGAACTCGACCGAAGGCACTGAGCAGGTGCTCTCGCGCGGACTCGACTTCGAATCCATCGGCGACGGCGGCTGGAAGGTCGCGGCAGACAGCCGATCCGGCGTCTACCTGCTCGATCCCCCGCCGGAAGAGCGACAACTGGCCGGAGCCGGCACCGTCCACCACATCGCCTGGGCCACCAGGCCCGAGGATCAGGATGAGTGGCAGAGCCATGTGACCAGCTTCGGCCTGAACGCGACGCCGGTGATCGACCGCTTCTACTTTCGCGCGGTCTACTTCCGCGAACCGGGTGGAGTTCTGTTCGAGCTGGCGACGAGAGGGCCGGGCTTCGCCACCGACGAGGATCCGGAGAGCCTCGGCGAGAGGCTCTCGCTGCCACCCGATTTCGAGCCGTTGCGCGATCAGGTCGAACCGGCACTCAAGCCGCTGCCGGACGTGAGCCAGTGGCGCCCCACCGACGTCTGAAATTCGATTGCTGCGTACCCGGCCGCTACCCTTGACCAATGGACTCCCCTGGCTCCCCGGAGCCGACTGACTACGACTGCGTCCCGGTACGGGATGCCCTCGAGGTGCCCGGAGCGGTGCTCGAATCACGACAGC
>JBBRVF010000268.1:0-2888 GCA_038247145.1 Solirubrobacterales bacterium
CCTCGGGGTTCGGAAGCGGTGGCGCGTATCGCGCCTCGAGCCTGCTTGGGAAAACGGAATCCATCAGCGGGGTAATTCCCGCGGTCTGGCGATCCGAAACAGTTGGACCACCAGGACAAGCGGGTGTGGGTCACCCGCTGGTCCGCCGACTCAAGCTTCCTGTCGGCCGAGTACCTCTCGCATGCGCCGGACCGACCGGCGGATGATTCGCGAAACATGCATTTGCGAACAGCCGATCCGCTCGGCGATCTGCGACTGTGTCAGGTCATTGCCGAAGCGCAGCCGCAGGACCCGTCTTTCAGTCTTGGAGAGGTCCGACGCGGCCGTCCGCAGAGTGAGGTTGTCGTCGATCTCCTCAAAGGCTTCGTCCTCCTCTCCGATCCGTTCGGCGGGCATCAGGTCGTCCGGATCAGATCCGGCCGGCGAATCCATCGAGACGGGGTAGCGGGTCTGCTTGGCTTCGATCGCCTCCAGGACTTCGTATTCGCTGGTATCGAGTTCATCGGCGATCTCGGCCACGGTCGGGCTGCGCTGCAACTCGGCGCCTAGATTGCCGGTTGCACTGTTGACCTCCGCCATGCGCTCGTACAGGCTCCGGGGGATCCGGACCGGCGAGACCCGGTCCCGGAAGTGCCGCTTGAGCTCGCCATTGATGGTTGGTGAGGCAAAGGCCTGAAACGGGATTCCTCGCGAAGGATCGAACCGCTCAATTGCCTTGACAAGTGCCAGGCTCGCCACTTGGATCAGGTCGTCGGTTGACTCCGGACCGGTGCGAAACGCCAAGGCGAGTCCGCGAGAGAGACCCATGTAGCGCCCTGTCAACTCTTCCCGAACCGGATCTTCGTCGCGTCTGTCCCACAACTGCCCTTCGTCCGTCAGGCCCAGAAGCGATCCGTCCCGGGAGATAGATCTTCGTGCAGTTTCCATTTCAGCCTCCTCGATCTCTTGATTGAGTTCGCTGCCCTAGAGCCCCATTTCGGGTGCCGTGCCGAACCTCTCATCTCTCTGCCTTCGACCGTATCAGCTTGTGGAGGACACTGTCGAACAGTTGCGTTCACAAAATAAGCGTGTTCACAAAAGCTGACGATCTGTCGCGCCTCGCCAGGCTTTCTTTCAGGTCGAGGCGGACGGCCACGAACCCCGGTATCCCGAGCCGCCCGCCGATGCACCACGCTTGCCGGTGAAAGCCCTTAGGTACTCTCGGAAAATGGCTTCGTCGAAGCTCAGAGTTCTGGTGGTGATCGGAACTCGGCCCGAGGCGATCAGGCTCGTATCTCTGGTCCTCGCCCCGCGAGAGTGCCTATCGCAAGATCGGCGAGGCGGCGGAGCAGTTCGGGGCCGGTTACTCGCGGCGAGCGGTGGCCGAAGCCGTCGGCCGGGGATCGCGGGGTGCTCGAACCTCGGCCCACCGACGAGGCCTGGCCGGATTCGCAGGAGGTCGCGATCGAGCCGGGAGAGCTCGACTTCGGGCTGTAGTAGCGGGCCTTAGATCGACGAACCGGCGCCGGGTCGGCGCCGATCGCTCGGGTAGCCTACGACCCATGAGCAAGCCAAAAGTCAGCGTCCTGGTAGTCGTCGGTACCCGCCCTGAGGCAATCAAGCTGGTTCCGTTGATCCTCGCCCTGCGGGAGAGCGAAACCTTCCGCCCGCTGGTGGTCTCGACCGGCCAGCACCACCGCATGGTCAGTGAGGTTCTCGAGCTGGCCGGGATCAAGCCGGACTACAACCTCTGGGTCGGAGGCGCGAGGAGCCAGCTCAACGATCGGATCCGGGAGGTGATCGGCAGGCTCGATGACTTCTGCCGGGAGGAGTTCCAAGCCGACGGCAAGCTCGACAACGACGGCCGGATCAGGGACGGCACCTACCCGATGGCGATCCTGGTCCATGGCGATACGACCTCGGCGATGTCGGCTGCGATTGCGGCCTTCCAGCTCAGGATCCCGGTGATTCACGTCGAGGCCGGACTCCGGAGCGGCAACAGTCTGACCCCCTTCCCCGAGGAGATGAACCGTCAGCTGATCACCTGCATCGCCGCCTTTCACCTCGCCCCGACTGCTCAGAATCTTCAGAACCTGGTCCGGGAGAATGTTCCCGTCGAGCAGATTCTGGTGACCGGAAATACCGGTATCGATGCTCTCCACTGGGCCGCCGGGCTGCGGACCGAGATCTCGGACCCGGCGGTTCGCGAGCTGTATCACTCGGACCGCCGGATCGTGGTCGTAACGGCCCACCGCCGCGAGAACTGGGAGACCGGCATCGACGGTATCGCCGAGGGTGTCCGTCGGCTGGCGGTAGAGAACCCCGACGTATCCTTCGTGGTCCCGCGGCATCCCAACCCGATGGTCCGGGTCAAGTGGGCCGTGCTGGAGGACGATGAGAACGTCCTGCTCACCGATCCTGCGCCGTATGCCGAGTTCGCCAAACTGCTGGCGCGTTCGTTCTTCGTGATAACCGACTCCGGCGGAATCCAGGAGGAGGCACCTTCGCTCGGCAAGCCGGTGCTTGTAGCGCGCGAATCGACCGAGAGAACCGAAGGCGTCGAATGCGGGACGCTGCTCCTGACCGGACCCGATCCGGACGCCATCTACCGGGAGGGCATGCTTCTGCTGCGCGACGAGCAGTCATACCTGGCGGTCAGCTCGGCCGTCAATCCATATGGCGACGGAATGGCCTCGGAGCGCATCGTGGCTGCCCTTCAGCATCTGTACCGGGGAGGCGCAACCCCTGAGCCCTTCGGCACCGGTTACTCGAGGCGAGCGGTGATCGAGGCGGCCGGTTACTCGTTCCCCGAGCTGATCGGAGCGGAACTGGATCCTGGGCATGTGCCGGCGCCGCTGCGGGGCTTGAAGCCAGAGCGGCCCACTGACGAGATCTGGCCGGATTCGAAC
>JBBRVF010000269.1:0-2826 GCA_038247145.1 Solirubrobacterales bacterium
GGCCAGGAGGCAGGCCCACCGGAGGATCGCGGCGACGGCCGCAGAGCCGGGACGGTCCTGGCAGCTGGCGCTGGCCGCCACCGGGCCGGATGAGAATCTGGCCAGCAACCTTGAATCACTGGCGACGACTGCTCTCGATCGGGGCGCGCCGGCGACCGCTGCCGCTGCGCTTGAGAGATCCGCCTGGCTCACGTCTGACCCGGACCTGGTGACCTCCCGCACTCTCGCTGCGGCCCGCGCCTCCAACGTTGCCGGTCATCCGGAGCGCACTCGTGGCCTGCTTGACGGGCTGCTGCCGACAATCGACGACCCGGCTCTCCGCGCGGAAATCCAGTTGCTCCGGGGCAGCGCCATCATGCAGGCAGGCAACCCGAACGAGGCCTGCGTGATGCTTGAGGCTGAAGCAAAGGCCATCGAAGGTACAGATCCCGGACGGGCGGCGGCGCTGCTCTGTCAGGCCTGCGTGGCGCTGATGGAACCGGGACCCCTGGAGAGGGTCGCCCGGATAGCCGACCGCGCGCTTGCTCTGGCACCCGAAGGGTCCAAAACGATCCCGGCGATGATCACGGCCGAAGTCATGGTGGCACGCGGCCAACACGCCGAAGCGAGGCTGGTGCTCGACGAAGTCGAGCCTTCATTGGCCGGCTGGGACCCGGTAGCTCCTGGCCACGAGATCCTGGCCCTCGACGGACTCTGCCGCCTCTGGCTCGGAGACCATGAAATGGCGAGGACCCGGCTGATCGAACTGGTCAACGCCGGCCGCGCCGCCGGGGCCGAAAGCATCATGGCCGCACCACTGGCCATCCTCGCCACCCTTTACCTGCGCATGGGCGATCTCGAAAGGGCGGCCGACTGCGCTGAGGAGGCGTCGGAAATCGCGGCCACCGGACTCGGCATTTTCGGCCTTACTTTCGTCCTGACCGCCGAGGCCATGGTCGCGGCACACCGCGGGGATGAACCGATGTGCCGGCTGGTCGCGGGCCGCATGCTCAAGGTCGGCGACCAGATGAACGTGACGGTCCTGCTTGCTTCTGCAGAGCAGGCTCTGGGTCTGCTCTGCCTTGGCCACGCGGATTCCGAAGGCGCTGCAGATCACCTGCACCGGGCGCTCGAGCATGCCCATGAACACGGCACGATCGATCCCGGCTTCTTTTTCACCCAGGCGGACCTGGTCGAGGCTCTGGCCCGCGCCGGCCGTCCCGAAGAGGCGGCGGTGGTCCTGGAGGAGCTGGAGCGGGGCGCCATGCTGACCGGGAGCAGCTGGTCAAGGGCTGCTGTCGAGCGTTGCCGCGGGCTCCTCGGCCCGGCAGACGAGCTGGACCAGAGGCTGAAGGCCGCCCTGGAGTTCCACAAGGATCCGTCAATGCCTTTCGAGGCCGCCCGGACAAGACTGGCCATCGGCGAAAGGATGCGCAGGGCCCGGCGGCGCTCGGACGCAAGAACCGAACTGGCGGCCGCCCGTGACGCGTTCGAGTCGATGGGCGCCGCCAGCTGGGCGGCCCGTGCCGGTCGTGAACTCGCGGCCTCTGGCGGTAACGCCGAGGCCGACGCCGATGACCTCACTCCCCGTGAGCGTGACGTCTGCGACCTGGTCGCCGCCGGCGCCACCAATCGCGAGGTGGCGTCCAAGCTCTTTCTTTCGACCCGGACCGTCGAGCATCACCTGCGTGTGGCCTACCGCAAGCTGGGCGTCCGTTCACGATCCGAGTTGGCTGCCCGCAGGCATTCGGGTCCGACCGGCTGAGCGCCTGGTTCAGTTGCGACCACGGGTCAGTCGTTTGATCTCGACGTTGATCGTGCCGTCAACCTCACAGGTGTCGTGGTCGTAAATCGAGGTTCCCAGAGCGAATGGTGAGTCGTCTATGAACGGGACCTTCTTGCCGCGGTAGACGACAGCACGGTCGCAGGGACCGCCCACGTTGAGCACCCGGATCAACTTCTTCTTGACTCCGAGCCTCAGTATCTGTTTCGCCGTGATGTCGAGCGGCAGCTTCATGGTCGAGTAGGGAGTATCCAGCGGGTTAAGGTCTGATCCCGCCGGGGTCGAATTTATCGGCAGCACCATGCATTTGAGGTCCTGGGTATCGCCGCTGGTGCGGCCGACCGAAACTGACACGCGCGGGGCACCCTTGCGGCGGGGATCGGGGCTGAGTCCTACCGCGCCGGTCCCCTTGATCGAACGGCAGTCGGGCTTGTCGAGTTCGACCGGGTCTTCGGGAGGGCAGTAGTTGCTCTCCTGGTAAGCGGTCATCGAATTGTTGCTCTCGGCTGCCCCGGCCTTGGTGGCGAAGGTACTGCTCACGGTCTTACCATTCAGCACCTTGACCTTCACCTTCCCGGTGATCGCGATGTCGGAGGCGAGTTCCATGTCCCAGAGCTGGCCGGGCTGGCAGTCCTGGAGGCCATCCCGGGACTTGGTGATCGTGATGCCGCCGGCGACATGGACCTTGGCGCCGTATTCGACGTAGGGGGCGTACTTCGGCTTTGCCTGGACCGGGCCCGGTCCGGCGCCGAACAGGATGATGGAGAAGATGGCGAACAGTCCGAGGCGCAGTTTCATGGGTCTATGGAATCAGGCTGTGGCACCCCCGTCATCGGTGAAACTACGTAACCGCAATCGATTTCGGTGATGACCGGGACCAGTGCGCAGGGCAGCTACCCCCCGACGAAGACTCCGCGTCGACTGGGGGTCGAAAGGTCGCTGGTTCAAATCCAGTCGCCCCGATTTTCGAGCGATGGGACTGCCCTGACGTGCTGGGGCGCACTCTGACGTTCTGAAAGTGCTTCTCAGTCGCATCTGATTGACAGGCACCGAAGCCCTTGGCA
>JBBRVF010000270.1:0-2821 GCA_038247145.1 Solirubrobacterales bacterium
GTGAGCCGACGACAATCACTTCGTCTCGTCCGAGTATTTGGCATGAGGCTCGAATCGCATGTTCGAGCTGGTCGCGGCGCATCAGTGCGAAATGCCGAGGACTTCATTGCGTTCGTCCTGAGACAGCAATCCGCGTAGAGGCGAGACCTCGCGCATTTCGATGCTGTTCCGGTCAAGACCGGTCAACACTCGGTGAATGCCCGACACGTCGTTGTCGCTCAAGTACCTTTCCCAGCGATCAAGATTTCGGACATGCGGTTGACCTGTTACCTGTCTCCTGAGCCGATTCAGGTTCCCGTTGATCACGGGTTTCCAATCGTCGAGGGTCGAGTGGTTCAGCTTGGATGAGATCTGCCTGTGGAGTTTCCAGGAACGCTCTTCCGATCGGTTCAGACTTGGTGTCACAGGACGACGCGTGACCTCCAGGCGGAAACCCATGCTTGACAACAGCCGGTCGAGCTGGTCGTCGCTCAGATCGACCTTGCCCGAAAGAAACTGACTGATGCTCGGCTGATGGACGCCACTGAGCCGTGAGAGGCCGGACTGGCTGGTGCCAGTCTCTTCCATCACGGTTCGGAGTATCTGTTTTCGTTGTGTCATGCCTATAGCAAATTCTACTATAGGTTGAAAGGAAGTCCAAAATGTACCTCGAACGGAGCGCCAAGCCGACGAGCGGAATCGAACCGCTGACCCCTTCATCACGAGTTTGGATCTGGGTGTTCTTCTGCGTTCGATCGTGACTCGATCTGCTGAAACAAGTGCGGTGTGCGGCGAATCGGCGTTTCTCAGTGTTCGGCTGCGCTGTTGACCGCGAGGTTGACCCGGGGAAGCTGGTTATCGAGGGTTGGCCGGAGGATCGATCCCAAGCTGAGCGCAGATGGCCCGGACCAAGCCGGGACCGATCTCGCGGTGACGGGGGACCGCCGGGACTTGATCGTCCGGGCCGCGCCACTTGGTGTGTTTCGAACCGCCGATCTTCCGGCAGCCGTTTGCCCTCAGGTGTCTTTACAGGTCGCGGAGCTTCACGCAGCGGTGAAGCGGAGATGCTCGCGATTCTCAGCGGAGGCTCTGCCTTCGAGTTCCTCGTCCGGGGTGAGGACGGTCTGCAGGGCGTCAAAGACATTTTCTTTAGCCTCTTCACGGTTACGGCCCTGGCTCGTTGCGCCCGAGACTTCGAGCACACGGGCGACTATCCATCCATCCTGATCGGGTGGTTCGAAGGCGATAGTGAAATCGAGTGATGCGGCCATGGGGAAACAGTAGCGCCTCCGCGATCTCCCGATTCAGGCTTGCCCCAGGGTCTATTGTGGCCGGGCAGCGAATATGCAACACCGCCTACAGCCTGCCTTAAGCAGACCTGCCCCCGAAAACTCAGGAGTTACCTTGCGTCCAATCAATTCAGCGACCGGTGCAGCCACTGTGCTCCTCGGTCTGCTCTTGCTTCTTCCCTCCTCGGGTCAGGCAAACCAGCCGAATCCTGATCGCGCCGTGAAGCGCGGACTCCAGCAGCTGGTCCAATCGGCCGGTGGCCCTGTTGGCGCAATCGCGACCCTGCACCGGCCCGGACGCACCACCGTGATCAGTGCCGGTCGATCCAACGCCCGTAAGATTGCCCGACCCCGGGCCGACGATCACATGCGCATTGCCAGCGTGGCGAAAGCTTTCAGCGGTGCCATCGTCCTGCGCCTGGTCCGAGACGGCCGACTCGGACTCGACGACACGATCAGCGACTGGCGCAACGACCTGCCAGAGAGTTGGGGATCGGTGACTGTCAGGCAGATGCTGAACCACACCAGTGGCCTTCCCGATTACACGAAGTCGGATGGCTTCTTCGAGCAGGTCCGGACGAATCCGCGGGGCTTCGTCGCACCACGAGGGATCATCGACTGGGTTCGCAGCAAAGACCTCGTGTTCGACCCGGGATCGAAGTACGAGTACTCAAATACCGACAACATCGTGGTCGGACTGATCGGTGAAAAAGTGACCGGCAAGCCATACGGGCAACTTCTCAAAAGCCTTGTCTTCCAGCCGGCGAAGCTTCGCGAGACTTCCTTCCCCACCCGCAGGGTCACGCTTCCAGAACCGTTTATCCATGGCTACGCCCCTTCGGAGAAAGGGGCGGGCGATGACCTGACGAGCTTTCTCAGCCCCAGTGGAGCCTGGGCTTCAGGGGCGATCGTTTCGACGCCTCGGGAACTGGGCAGATTCATCAGGTCATACCTGGGGCTGCGCTTCTTCGCCAAGCCGCAGCAGCGTCAGCAGATGAGGTTCGTCCGGGGATCCTCGAGCCCGCCCGGCCCCGGCAGGAACTCGGCCGGCCTCGCGATTTTCCGCTACCAGAGCAGATGCGGGACCGTTTACGGGCATACCGGAAACTTCCCTGGGTACGTCCAGTGGGCGGCATCGACAGCCAACGGCAAACGTTCGGTCACAACCACGTTGAATATCCCCGCACCATCCGGCAGTCTGCTTAAGAAACTGCGCTCGGTGCAGGCGAAAGCAGTCTGCGCGCTGCTCCGGAAGTAAGCCGGAGCAGCGCGGAAACACCGGCAAGATCTGCCGCCGGAAATCTGACTGCGACGCCACCCTTCTGGCAGAATGGGGCGATCAACGTGACCCTGAGCCGGCCGACCGGTATTCGTTCTGCTCCTTTGCCGCCCCGGACGTTGATAGACGCGGCGATCCTCATCGGCCTTGTTTCGGTGCTGGTGCAAGTGTCACCGTTGGCACCCCGCTGTCAAAGCGACAGAGCCAGGAAGCGCCAAGCCGACGAGCGGAATCGAACCGCTGACCCCTTCATTACGAGTGAAGTGCTCTACCA
>JBBRVF010000271.1:0-2807 GCA_038247145.1 Solirubrobacterales bacterium
CCAGCACGCAGCCGATCTGCTCAGTGGCAAGCGCGCGCTCCAGCGCATCGAGATCGTTGAACTCGATCGCGACAGTGGTTTCTGACGGATCGACCGCGGGGCCGACGTTGCCTTCCCGGGAGACGGTGGTCCCGCCAGGCCCGGCGACGGCGAAGGCCTCGTCGACAGAGCCGTGGTAGCTGTAGCTGTAGACGAGGACCTTGCTGCGACCGGTCAGGTGGCGGCAGATCCTGAGTGCCGCCCGATTGGCGTCGGTCGCCGTCAGGGTGAACATCCAGCGGTCGAGAGTGAAACGGCGGGCCATCTCCTCGCCTACCCAGGCCGCGTTCTCGGTCGGCAGCATGGTCGTGATCCCTTTCGCCGCCTGTTCGGCCACCGCCGTGACAACCGACGCCGGACCGTGGCCGGTCATTGAGCCGGTGTCGCCGAGGCAGAGGTCGACGTAGGTGTGGCCGTCGACATCGGTGATCCTCGCCTCTGATGCCTTCTCGGCGAAGGCCGGGAAACCGCCGGCCCAGCGCATCATCCAGGGCATCGGCACGCCGCCGACCAGGGTGTGGCGGGCCCGCTCGAAGAGCTGCTTCGACTTCGGGTTGGCGGTGACGAAGCGCTCGAGCTCGGCTTCGGTGCGCTCGGCCAGCACTCTCCGGTCGATCGGGGTCCCGGAACTCATCCTCTGCCGACGATCGGGAGGGATTCGATGGCGCGCTTGCCGCGGACCACGGCACCGCCGAGGCCCATCGCCGCCCCTTCGGCCCGGCTGCCGATCGGTGCCCAGAGTCCGAGCTGGCGCAGCGAGCTCAGCACGTCGTAGTAGGAGTGCTCGCGACAGACCTTGCCGTCACGGAACTCGAAGATGTCGGTGCCGTGGGTCTCGACCGGACGGCCCGTTGCCGGCAGTCCGATCCAGAGAGGACCGGTATTAACTCCCTTGAAGGCCCATGGCTCGGTGATGCGATCACCTTCGTGAATCAACGGCTCGCGCTTGGAGAACTCACATTCGGTGAAAGCCTCGAAGAAGCCGTCGCAGTAACGCCCGTATTCCTCGCGCCCACGGATCGGCTCGTCCATGGTCACGTCCCAGTACTCGATGTCATCGGTGACGTGTCCGAGCACCGCCCCGGTACCGGTACTCCACGCCTTCTGCCACCTGTTGAAAAACTCCTCAGCCCATTCGCTCATCTGGCGATCATAGTCCCGGGACCGGGAGAGTTCGTGGGCGATCTGTCGATCTGTCGGTGCGAAAAGTTTGGCTAGGCTCAACTCTTTTTTCCGCCGGGCTATCCTTTTGCTTTCGTGTCCTCGCCGCCGCCACCTGTCGAGCCCTCCGAGCCCACCGGTGCCACTTCCGGAGCCGGACCACAGCTCGACCTTCCGGTTTCACCGCTTCGCCGGATGAAGGCCCGCGGAAAGCTGCGCGGACGGATCGGCCTGATGGGTCCGGCTTTCGTCGCCGCGGTTGCCTACATCGACCCGGGGAACTTTGCGACCAACTTCGAGGCCGGCGCGAAGTTCGGCTACACGCTCGCCTGGGTGATCGTCATGGCGAACCTGATGGCGATGCTGGTTCAGTACCTCTCGGCCAAGGCCGGTCTCGCCACGGGAATGAGCCTGCCGGAACTATGCCGGATCAGCTTTCCGCGGACGACCAACTTCTTCCTCTGGGTGCAGGCGGAAATCGTCGCCATTGCGACCGACCTGGCCGAATTCGTCGGAGCTGCGGTCGGCCTCAACCTGCTTTTCGGCATTCCGCTCTTTCCCGCGGGGCTGATCACGGCAGTCGTTGCGATCGCGATCCTCACCCTCGAGCAGCGTGGGTACCGCAAGTTCGAACTGGCGATCGTGGCCCTCCTGGGGCTTGTAGCCCTGGGCTTCCTTTACGACCTGATCGCGGTCGGAAACCAGTCCGCTTCAGGTATAGCCGAAGGACTCGTCCCGAGTTTTGAAGGTTCGGATTCGCTGCTGCTGGCGATCGGCATCATTGGCGCCACCGTGATGCCGCATGTGATCTACCTGCATTCGGCCCTGACCCAGCGGCGGATCGTGCCCGAGAACGAGCAGGAGCGGAAGGAACTGCTGCGCTATACGAGATTCGACTGTGGCTTCGGGCTGGGCATAGCCGGGCTGATCAACCTCTCGATGCTGTTCGTGGCGGTCGCGCTCTTCAACAAGACCGGTAACACCGGAGTCGATTCGATCGAAGCCGCCTATGACGGCCTGCTGACCCTGGTCGGGGGCGGTGCGGCGCTGGCCTTCGCGGTCGCCCTGCTCGCATCCGGGCTTTCGTCTGCGAGCGTCGGTACTTATGCGGGCCAGGTCGTCATGCAGGGCTTCATCCAGCGTCGCATTCCGCTCTACGTCAGGCGTCTTGTCACCATGACCCCTGCTCTGGTCGTGCTGGCCATCGGCCTGCCGACCACCCAGACCCTCGTCCTCTCCCAGGTGGTCCTCTCCTTCGGCATCCCTTTCGCCCTGATCCCGTTGATCCTGGTCACCCGCAAGACCGGGCTGATGGGCACCCTGGTCAACCGGCCCTCGACCACGGTGATCGCGAGCCTGATCGCGTCGGTGATCATCGCCCTCAACGCCTTCCTCATCTGGTCGACGATCTTCGGCTGAGGCGGCGGGGCCGCCGCGCCGTCGGGGCCGGATAAAGTGGAAAGCCGCGCCCCGATAGCTCAGCTGGATAGAGCGACTCCCTCCTAAGGAGTAGGCCGCTGGTTCGAATCCAGCTCGGGGTACTCGAATCGCGGGACCGGCAACCATCTGTTCTGGCAAGCATCGGGCCCGCCGGGGGGTGCGGACCG
>JBBRVF010000272.1:0-2803 GCA_038247145.1 Solirubrobacterales bacterium
AAGTTGGTGCTGTTGTAGCGTCGCCAAATGGCCGTAACGGTGCCGTCCGGGGAGGCTGCCAGTTGTGGGCTGTCTGCGTTATGAAGCGGAGCCGAGAGGTCGACAGGCACGCCGAAGGTGCCGCCGGGCGGTCGGGTAGCGGCCTGGATTATGTCCTTGGTGCCGTCCAGGCGATACCAGATAGCCGTAACCGTGCCGTCGGGGGAGGTTGCGAGTTGAGGTACGTCTGCGGACAGAAGCGGGGCCGAAAGATCACTGGCCGGGAAAACCCACGGGCCCTGTGGCGCCGCCGATGCTCCCGCGGTCATGGCGAAGAGACCGATGGCCGTTGTAACGATTGCCAGGAACTTCGCTACCTTGCTGCTCATCCTGCCCCCTTTGTGACTCTTAACTGCTGAAAAGCGAGCCTAGCCTCATAGGCCACTCGGGTCAAGCGTCGACGGATCTTCCCCACCTTCACCGTCACCTTGCCGGCTCTCTTCGCTGCCTCGGCTCAAAGCGCGCCTGGGCGGTTGCTGCGGAGCAGGCCGAGGGTGGCGGCATAGGTCGCGCTCAGATGGGAGCGGTCCCGGAATTTCAGGTACTTGCCCGATGTCGCCCGGCAGTTATCCCCGGGGCATACCTTCGGCAGGGGGGTCGATGATCTGGACGCGCTTCGTCTGGCGCGCCGCTTCGAAATCGAGGGACATCCAGAACGGACGAACCGCCCGGAAGTCGCAGCGTCCCGGACTGCCGGGATTCTGCTGTATTCAGGTAGAGGAGTCGGGGTGGCATCTCGTCGGGCGCGCGCCGGATGCGCAGTGCGTACGCTTGTCCGGTGCTCTACGACAAGGCCAGGATCTACGTGGAGGGTGGCGGCGGTGGCAACGGCAGCATCTCCTTCCGGCGTGAGGCGCATGTTCCGCGTGGCGGACCCGACGGCGGTGACGGCGGCCACGGTGGCGGGGTTGTGCTCGAATGCGATCCTTCCCGGCGCGATCTGGGCGCTTTGCGCTCCAAGCACTTCCGGGCCGAGAGCGGAAACCATGGTGAAGGCGCACGCAAACAGGGCGCCCGTGGCGAGGATACGATCATCCGGGTCCCGCCGGGCACGCAGGCCGTTTCGGTTAGCGGCGCAGTGATCGACCTGACCGAGCCCGGCCAGACCGCGGTCCTCGCCCGCGGCGGCCGCGGCGGGCACGGCAACAAACGCTTCTCGACCTCGGTCCGGCAGTCACCGCGCTTTGCCGAGGACGGCACAAAGGGCGAGTCCGGCTGGGTCGAGCTACGCCTGAAGCTTCTGGCCGACGCCGGGCTGGTCGGGCTGCCCAACGCCGGCAAGTCCTCGCTGCTCAGCCGCCTGACCCGGGCCGACCCCAAAGTCGCCGACTATCCGTTCACGACCCTCGAGCCGGTTCTCGGCACGATCGAGAGCGACGACCGCCAGGTCGTGCTCGCCGACATCCCCGGGCTGATCGAAGGCGCCGCCGAAGGGGCCGGCCTCGGCCACGAGTTCCTTGCGCACGTCGAGCGTTGCGCGATGCTCGTCCACGTGGTCGAACTTGCGCCCTCGGAGGGCGATCCGATCGACAACTACCGGACGGTCAGGGCCGAACTCGCCGCCCACAGCGCCGGACTGGAAGACCTGCCCGAGTTGGTCGCGCTGTCAAAAGCGGACCTCTGGACCGAGGCCGACACGGCGGACCAGGTTCGAGAGTGGAAGCAGGCGCTGGGAGACAGTGCGCTGGGCGTACTCCCGGTGTCTTCTGCGACCGGGGCCGGTCTCGAAGCGTTGACCGAGGCAGTCGTGCGCTCGGTACCGGAGACGGTCGAGGCCGCGAAGCCGTCAAGCGGACCGCTCGATGTCGAGTTCGAGTCAGAGCACCTCACCTACCGGCCCAAGGGGGAAGGCGGCTACTCGGTCGAGCCGGAGGGCGAAGGGATATTTCGCATCCACGGTCGCGGAGTCGAGGTGCTCTTCGACCGCTTCGATCTGAGCAACGACGAGGCACTCGGCTACCTGGAGACCCGTCTGACCGAGATGGGCGTCATGGCGGAGCTGCGCCGGGCCGGATTCGAGTCCGGAAACGAAATCCGGGTCGGCGATTACGAGTTCGAGCTCTACTAGGGCATCCGGCCCGGACTCATCTAGGCTGACGGGCCGATGACTCTCGTGGTGAAACTCGGATCCTCGATCGTGGCTGCCGATGACGGCAGCCTCCGTACGGCCGTGCTCGATTCGGTCTGCGCCCAGGCCTCGGCCCTGCGCCGGGCCGGCGAGCCCCTGGTCATGGTCACCTCGGGCTCGATCGCACGCGGGATAAGGATCCTCGGCCTCGAGGCCCGGCCCCGGGCGATCGACGAACTCCAGGCCGCCTCGGCCGTCGGTCAGGGCGCGCTCTTTCGCGAGTACGAGACCCGCCTCGAGCACGGCAAGACCGCTGCCGCCCAGGTCCTGCTGACCGCTGCCGACGTCGCCAGCCGCACCAGCTACCTCTACGCCCGCCAGACCCTGCGGCGTCTCCTCGAGTGGGGAGTGATCCCCGTGATCAACGAGAATGACACCACCGCCACCGACGAGATCACCTTCGGTGACAACGACTTCCTCGCCGCCCAGGTCGCGATCATGCTCGAGGCCAGGCTGCTCGTGCTGCTGACCAATACCGACGGTGTCTACACGGCCGATCCCGGCTCGGACCCGTCCGCGGAGCTGATCGAAAAGGTGGACGACTTCAAAGACCTCTCGCAGATGGACATCGGCGACCGTACCTCTGTCTTCGGCAGCGGCGGCATGCGAAGCAAGGTCGCGGCGGCCGAGATGGCC
>JBBRVF010000273.1:0-2795 GCA_038247145.1 Solirubrobacterales bacterium
GAAGAGCGCGACCATGACCAGGGTGTAGACCGTGTAGTAAGCGGCGGCACGGGCCACCGACTCGGGCTCAACCCCGACCGAGACCCCTCCCCCGGTCCCGTAGACCAGCTCCAGCCAGACGAAGGCGAACAGGCCGACCGCGGCCGGCCAGCGACCCAGCTTCTCGGGGTAAGCGAGATGGGCCGGATCCCGGCCCGTCATCCGCCGGTAGGTCAGGCCGATTGGAGCCGAGATCACATTCCACGGATTGAATGCCGGAAAGACGTTGCCGAAAAGCACGCCCAGCAGCGGGAAGCCGAGCCAGGCGGTGACGAAGAGCAGGGTCAGCGCGATATTGCGGTCGGGTGCGCTGGTGCCCTCGAAGCCAGCGTAGATCGCCAACCCGAGCAGGAAGAGGCCGAAGGTCCCGCAGAAAACTCTCAGCGGCGCCGAGGCGAGCACAGCGCTGAAACGTGGGGCCACCGGCCGCCAGGTGTCGTCTTCGAACTTCGCTTTCCTCCAGCTGGCGGAGAGGGCGAAGAACGAGACGATCAGAACGACCGATGCCGCCCAGGCGAAGAGCCAGGCCGGTATCGGGATGTCCTCGCCGGCGGCGAGGGCGTGGGCGAGCGGTAACTCGATCAGGAGGTGCTGACTCCGTCAAGCAATCGCCAGTTGGCCTTGAAGGCCTCCTCGGCGGCGGCCACGATCTGGTCCTCGTCGAAGTCGTTCATGTACTTCTCGATCATCCTGCGGCCCGCTTCGGCGTGGTGAATGTCCATCTTCTCGTGGACGGTGAAGTAGCGGTTGCCGGGAGCATCGTGGATGTCATAGTGGGCGGCCAGGCCTTCGGACTTGGTCTTCGAGATCTCCGGCTGACCGCTCTCGACGGCGTAAAGCCGGGCGAGCTGGGTTCCAAAGCCGTCCTCGCTGGTCCAGGCTTCGACGCATTCGAGCGTCTCCGGGTTCGGTTCGGCGCCGACTGTGCCGCCGACGGCATCGACGAAGCCGTCCCACATCGCGATGTGGTCGTGCTCTTCGCGGGAATGGGCCTCGAGGCCGGCCCTCTCGGAGGCGGGGGCGACCGATGCGACGTCGGCGCTCATACGGGCGATCGCCTCGGTGGCGTAGCGGTACTGGCCGGAGTAGTCGGCAAGTTCGTTCCGGGTCAGCTCTCCGGTCGACCAGCGCTGGTAGAAGGGGTGCTCGAGAACGTTCCACTCGGCTCTCGCCTGCTCGATTCGGTCCCACATGCTCTTGTTCAAGGTTGGCTCCTGGTCCGGGGTAACTGGGACCTCGATCATACCGATGGTCGCCGGGCGGAAGGGACGCTTAAGATCCGGCCATCCTTCCCCTCAGAGACGACATAGCCGTTCCCGACCTCCCTCCCGAAGGGACCTGGATCGGCGAAGACCCCGGAAAGATGGCGCCGCTGGCAGCCAGGGGCCCGGTGCTCGTCCACTTCTTCGACTTCGCCCAGCTCAACAGCGTGCGCACGCTGCCTTACCTGATCGAGTGGCACCGCCGCTACGCCGAACTCGGGCTGCGGGTGATCGGCGTCCAGGCGCCGCGATTCCCCTTTGGCGCCGATCCGGAAGTGGTCAGAGAGGCGCTGGCTCGGCTCGGCATTGGATTTCCCGTGATCATCGACGACCAGCGGACCCTCTGGCACTCATACGGCTGCGAGGGATGGCCCAGCCTTTTCCTCTGGGGCCGAGGCGGCAGGCTGAAGTGGTTTCACTTCGGCGAGGGTGAATACCGCTCGACCGAAGAGGCGATCCAGGCGGCGCTGGCGGGACCGCCCGACCGCTGCGCCAGCGACGAGGAGGGGGCCGCCGAAGACCGTGAGAAGGCGGCGGCCGAAGCACCGGCAACGATGCCGGAACCAATGACGCCGATCCGGCTGACCGACGCCGAGGGCGCCCGGGTGGTGCCCCCCGGGGCAGAGCTGATGCCGGCCGGCGATCGCGCCTGGACGATCGAAGCCGACGGGGATTCGCTCGAGATCACCTACGAAGCCGGCGGGATCCACGCGACCGTTGCCGGTGGAGGCCGTCTGAACCTGACCTTCGACGGACGGGAGGCGGGTTCAGTCGGAATCGAGGGGCCTGGCCTCTACACGCTTGCCGAGCACGAAACACACGGCCAGCATCTGCTCGAGATCGCTCTGGAGGAAAGCGACGCCGGAACGCCGGAGCTGTGGTCGCTCAGTTTCTCGCCGGGACCGGCCGACTGACCCGGGCGATCCGGGAAAGCGCCCCCGGTCAGGAAGAGGGAACCATCGGGAGGCCCTTGCGGATCTCCTTGGGCAGCATGAAACGGACCGATTCGTCGACCGTTCGAAGTTCGGATACGTCCTCGACGCCGAGCTCGCGGAAGTAGCGGACGAGATCCTCGACCAGGACCTCCGGAGCGCTGGCGCCGGAGGTGATGCCGACGGTGCGAATGCCATCGAGCCACTCGGGCTTGACCTGGGTGTGGTTGTCGATCAGCCACGACTCCGAGCCGTGGTCCCGTGCGACCTCGACCAGACGGTTGGAGTTCGACGAATTGGTCGAACCGATCACCAGGACCAGGTCGCATTCGCGAGCCAGCTGCTTGACCGCGATCTGGCGGTTGGTGGTGGCGTAACAGATGTCTTCGCCCTTGGCCGTGACAATCCCGGGGAAGCGCTCGCGCAGCCGGGAGATGATCTCGGCGGTCTCGTCGACCGAGAGCGTGGTCTGGGTGATCAGGGCGACGTGCTCCGGGTCCTCGATGATCAGGTCGTCTACTTCATCGACAGTCTGGACCAGGACGATGCTGTCCGGGGCCTC
>JBBRVF010000274.1:0-2785 GCA_038247145.1 Solirubrobacterales bacterium
GAAGGCGAGCCGCTTGCCTTCAAGTTCGAGGTCGGCGTGAGGCCGGTCGCGGTGCTCGGCGATTACCTCGGTCTCGAGGTTGAGAAGCCCGGCACTGACGTGCCCGACGACGTGATCGACCGCGAGGTAGACCGCCTGCGCGAAGGCATGGCCAGCCTCGACGCGGTGGAGCGCCCCGCCGCTGACGGCGACCATGTCCTGGTCGATTTCGTCGGCAGCCTCGATGAGGTCGAGTTCGAAGGCGGCACCGCCACCGACCACATGATCGAGATCGGCTCCGGGCAGCTGATCGACGACTTCGAGCAGCAGATCATCGGCGCCGGCGCGGGCGACGAGATTGAAGTCAGGGTGTCCTTTCCCGAGGAGTACGGCGCGGCCGAGCTGGCCGGCCAGGACGCGGTCTTCGCGGTCACCGTGAAGGAAGTCCGCGAGAAGAAGCTTCCCGAAGTAGACGACGACTTCGCCGCCGAGGCCTCGGAGTTCGACACCATCGAGGAACTGCGGTCCGATATCGCCGGCAAGCTGTCTGAGGCGGCTGAAGAGCGGATCGAGCAGGACTTCCGGGTCGCCGCGGTCGATGCCGCGGTCGCCAACGCCACGGTCGAGCTTCCGGAGGAGATCGTCAAGGCTCGCGGCATGGAACGCTGGGAGCGGGTCGAGCGCCAGATGGCCGGTCAGGGAATGAACCCCGACACCTACCTCCAGATGCAGGGCAAGACCCGCGACGAGATCGTCGAGGAGTCGCTGCCGGACGCCGAGCAGGAGATCCGGCGCGAGGCCGTCCTGGTCGCGGTCGGCGAGGCCGAAGGAATCGAGGTCTCGGACGAAGAAATGGAAGAAGAGCTCGAGCACATGGCCAGCCACGAGCGCACGACCGCGGCCAAGCTCCTCGAACGCCTGAAGCGGGACGGCCGCCACGAGATGGTTGCGGCCGACATCAGGGTGCGAAAGGCGATCGATCGGATCGCCGAAAGCACCGAGACGGTCGAGATGGCCGACGAGGACGCCAAAGAAAAGCTCTGGACCCCGGGCGACCCGCGCTGAGCAGTGCCCGCCGGACTCTCTCTATAAACTCGCCAGCATGAGCCCACTAGTCCCAATGGTTGTCGAGCAGACCTCGCGTGGCGAGCGTTCGTTCGACATCTACTCCCGCCTCCTCAACGAACGCATCATCTTCCTCGGAACGGGGGTAAGCGAGGACATCGCCAACCTGATCGTGGCGCAGCTGCTCCACCTCGAGTCGGAGGATCCGGAAAAGGACATCAGCCTGTACGTGAACTCGCCGGGCGGATCAGTCTATGCCGGACTCGCGATCTACGACACGATGCAGTTCATCAAGCCCGATGTCCAGACGATCTGCGTCGGCATCGCGATGAGCATGGGCGCTCTGCTGCTCGCCGGCGGCGCCGAAGGCAAGCGTCTGTCGCTGCCGAACTCGAAGATCCTGATCCATCAGGTTTCCTCCGGCTTCCAGGGCCAGGCCACCGACATCGAGATCCACGCCAAAGAGATTCTCGACACCCGCGGCCGTCTCGACAAGATCCTGGCCAAGCACACCAAGCAGGACCTCGAGAAGATCACCCATGACACCGAGCGCGACTACTTCATGAGCTCCGATGAGGCCAAGGCCTACGGCATCGTCGACCGCGTCATCGAGCATCACTAGGCGTTTGCTCCCACTGCTGGCGGCGGCATTGCTGGCGGCCGGCGTTCTGCCTGTCCCAGCAGTCGGCGCTCCCGGCACTCAGCCCGCCTCCGCGGCCGCCTCGTCCAGACCCCTGCCTTCCGCCGCCCCTGGCCCTTCCGGCTTCCGGGACCTTGAAGGGGCGGTGGCGCCGAAGGAGGCAGTACCGCAGTCGGTGGCGCCGCAACGCATCCTCTTCCGTTTTCGGGCAGAGCGGGCCGTCAGGGTCGAGATCCGGATCAGTCGCGTCGGCAATGGCCAAAATCGCGGACGCATCGTCAGGCGCTTCGTGACCGGACCGCTGCGTCCCGGTCGCTGGCATCGCCGGCTCTGGAACGGCCTCGACGGCAAGGGACGCCTCGTGGGTGCCGGTCGCTACCGGGTGAGAGTCGGTCCGGCCGGAGGCCGGATGCGAACCCTCGCCAGGCCTCGCCTGCGCAGCCACACTTTCCCGGTCGACGCGCCTCACGGTACCCGTGGATACATCGGAACCTTCGGAGCCCCACGATCCGGCGGGCGGATTCACGAAGGCTTCGACGTCACCGCGAATTGCGGCAGCCCGCTGGTGGCGGTGCGCTCGGGAACGGTGCTGAAGACCGTCTATGACCCGGTGCTTCGGGGTCACTACGTAGTGATCAAGGGCCGGGCCGAGCGCCGGAGCTACCTCTACGCCCACCTGACCCGAGCCCCCGCGGTCCGGGTCGGTCAGAAAGTCAGGGCGGGGAGGAGACTGGGCACCGTAGGCCAGACCGGCAACGCCGCCGGTACTCCCTGCCACCTCCACATCGAGGTCCGTTCCCGCGGCAGGTTGCTCGATCCAGCTCCCCTGCTCAGCTCCTGGGACTGGTAATCGGCACGGAAATTACCGCCCGTTCACAGAAAGGGGGGAATTTCCTGTCACCGGAAAGGATATGGTCGGAGAGCGGGAAATTGTGTCACCGGCCACAAGGCCGTCCAGATCAAACAGGAGGAGTAAAGAATGTCCAGCGAAAGCGGTAGCGCCGGTCACCTCGACATAGGCGGCGTATTCGAAGCAACAACTGAGATTTACAAGAGGGTTTTCGGCACGGTATGGATCGTCGCCTTGATCCTGCTCATCCC
>JBBRVF010000275.1:0-2781 GCA_038247145.1 Solirubrobacterales bacterium
CAGTTCCTGACTCGATTCGAGATTCTGAGTTGCAGCGAGGGGTAGAGCGATGACGCAGATGGCAATCAGCGCCCCGCCAGCCGAAGCGACGCGAACCCATGGCTTCGCGCGAGGAAGCCCGGCCGGAAGATCTTCCTCAGACGGCCGGCCGGTTCTCCGCGGGCGGTCCTCCGGTCCGAGCAGGGTGGCGGCGAGAGCGAAAAAGGCCACAGGCAAGACGGTCATCTCCCAGGCCCAATCCACTCCTGCGGCGATTACGAATGCAGCCATACCGGCGGTGGCCGTCGCGAGCGTGGCTCGGCGGTCAGCTGAAACCGCTCTCACAGAGAGCAGAACTCCGTAGCCGATCGGACCGAAGACGAGGGCCAGAATGAGCAGAAAGGCCAGTGGCCCGGCCTCCGCCAGCATCTCGAGATAGAGGTTATGGGCGTCGCGCACAAACTGCTCTCCATCGCCTTCTCTTGCCCACCAGTACTCGAAGGTTCCCGGCCCGACCCCGGTGAACTTCTCCGACGCCGCGGCTTCGAGGGCTGAATCCCACAGGAGATACCTCTCGCTGCTGTTGACGGTCGCCAGACGGCTCACCGTACCGTCCACCGAAGGCTCCTGGAATTCGGACCAACGTTCGGAGAACTGACCGCTCACGCCCCCGGCCAGGAGCAGGGCCAAGACCGTTGCGCCGAGGCCCAAACCAACCTTCCGGGTCAGATCCCGACCGACCCGGGGCAGTGGGATCCGGCCGGCGTCGACCAGCCAGGCGATCGAATACTGCAGTCCCGAGACGACAGCGACCACAGCCAGACAGATCCAGATCATTTCGATCCCCTGGGAGGCCGCGGCTTCTCCGGCGATCAGGTCGCGGATCTCCGGGCGGCTGTTGACCATGACTATGAGCAGGGCCGATCCCACGGCGGGGGCGAATGAGACCAAGGCCAGCCGCAACCGCTCCGGGAAGAGCAGGACCAGGACCAGGACCGCCAGGAAAGCCGCAGCAGTGCCTCCCCGGGAAGCTGTCATGAAAGTAGCCAGAACCGTCAGCGGAATTACTCCAGCGGCCACCGACTGGACCACCCGGTCGCGGGCCGAGGTCGCAAGCCACAGCAGCGGACCCAGTCCGATTGCCATCAATGCAGCCAGCGCATTCCAGTATTCGACCGGGAAATTGAGTCTCGCTCGGGGATAGTTGGCGGGGAGTATCTGGCCTGAGCCGAACGGCAACAGGCCAGGATCGAAGCGGTCAACCAGGGCGATCACCGCGATGACGGCGACGGCGACGGCGACGGCGGCGAGTGATCGCCTCACCGCTTCTTTCCCCTGTATGAGAAGCATCAGGACAAATGCCCCGAAGATCATGGTGATCCGGCTGAGTTCGACGACGCTGCGCTCGGCGCTCTCAGTCCAGGTAAACGTCGCAATCGCGGTGATTGCGATCAGCCCGCCAAAGACGCCCATCGCGATCCAGCCAGCACGGGAAACACGCTGGAAAGGGATCAGGCCCACAGCGAGGCCAAGCAGCAGTGCCCACCAGACGATCAGCCCGACCTGGCTCCTCAGGACTAGGTCGTAGCCGCCGTCCTCCAAGGCCAGAGTGAAAACGAGCAGGAAGGGAATACCGAACCCGACAAGGTTCGGCAGCCAGGATTCCGTGCTTAGCGACTCGGCCAACCGGGGCCGTGTCGGAACGCGCGCCGGGCGCAGAACGCTCGCATCATCTTTAGGGCTCAGCGGATTCTCCTTTCGTGCTCTTCCCGGAGGCCGCCCAGTCCAGAACACCAAGCGCAAGAAGATACCTGACCGATCGCGGCCGGTTCAACGTCGAGTGTGCTGGAAGTGCCGCTCTCGGAAGTTCTTCACGGTCAAATCGATGCCATCCTCAAGCTCGGTTCGCGCCTCGAAGCCAATCGAGTCACGGGCCCGCTCAACCTGCAGGTAGCGGACCGGTTGCCCGTCGGGGCGCGACGTATCCCAGACGGTCTCGCCCTCGAAGCCGGTCTTTCTCGACACGATCTCCGCGAGATCGCGGATCATCGTCTCTTTGCCCGTTCCGACGTTGAAGGGTTCCGATGTTTCGGCGTGCTCGGCGGCGAGGATTACCGCGAGGGCGGCATCGTCGACGTAGAGGAACTCCCGCGAGGGCTTTCCCGTACCCCAGAGCACGACCTGATCCTGGCCCTGCTCCTCCGCCGCGACGTATTTGTGGACCATGGCAGGGATGACGTGGGAATCCTCAAGGTCAAAGTTGTCGTCGGGCCCGTAGAGGTTCGCCAGAACTGGGACGGCCGAGTCGAGGCCGTACTGGCGTCGGTAGGTATCGGACAGCACGATCAGCATCTTCTTGGCGAGGCCGTAGGGGGCATTCGACTCTTCCGGATAGCCATTCCAGATGTCGTCCTCGCTGAATGGCACATCGAGGAACTTCGGGTAGGCGCAGACCGAGCAGACAGCGATCAGCTTCTCGATCTCGAATGCCCGGGCAGCCTCGAAAACGTTCAGTCCCATGGCCATGTTGTCGCGGATCAGCGGCGCGGGATGGCGCCGGTTGAAGCCGATGCCGCCGACGTTGGCAGCGAGATGAAGCACTACGTCAGCGCCGGCCAGAGCCAGCCTGGTCGCTTCGGGGTCGGTCAGGTCGAACTCCGCCGAGCGGATCACCTTGACTTCGGCTCCCAGCTCCTCCAGGAGCCTTACCGTCGGTTTGCCAAGAAAGCCCGCACCACCGGTGACGTGAACACGCCTGCCGGCCCAGAATGCAGGGTCCGGTACTCGCAGGGGCCCCATCAG
>JBBRVF010000276.1:0-2766 GCA_038247145.1 Solirubrobacterales bacterium
CCGCTGTATTCCACCGCTTTCAACTGGGCACGGGCGACGCTGGGTACTATTCCATTCGCCTACGTGGGCGCCCGTTACGGCGCCACCGGCGTATTGATCGGCCCGGCCATTGGCGCGGTGATCTTCGGCTCCCTGGCGATCTGGGTCGCGAACGAGCCGACTCCGCCCGACGCGCCGAGGATCAGCACGCTCTCACCAGACTCCAGCTTCGCCTGGTCCCTTACCGCCTGTAGCGCGGTCAGTCCAGAGATCGGAACTGCGGCCGCCTGCTGCGGACCGACCGTTTCGGGCATCCGGACAACCTTGTCTTCGACGGCGCTGGCGTACTCGGCGAAGGAGCCCCTGGCAATCCCGAAGACCTCGTCGCCGGGCTTGAGCGAAGTCACCTCGCGGCCGACCCTCTCGACCCGGCCCGCGAAATCGAATCCGGGGACGCGCAGTTTCGGCCTGCGGATCCCGAAGCCGGCGATACGGACCATGTAGGGCAGACCCGCGATCAGGTGCCATACGCCCCGGTCCACGCCGGCCGCGTGGACCTTGACCAGCACCTCACCGTCGGCGATCTCGGGCAGCGGTTCATTCTGCTCCATCCGCAGGACATCCCCCGCCTGGCCGAACTCGTCCTGCACGGCGGCCCTCATCGTCGGGGGGAGCACCCCGGCCGAAACCGTTTCGGGCTCGTATCCGTTTCCCGGATTGCGCTGTTCGGTTTCCATACGTTCCTCCCTTCCTTCGAATCTGGTTTACGCCGTAAGTTATAACATACACTGTAAGCTTGTTCAGGGATGGGCTCCGGGAGCGACAGATGAGCAGCAAGAATGGTCCCCGCCCCGGCCTCAGCCGAAAGCTGGTGCTCGAGGCTGCGGTGGCACTCGCCGACCGGGACGGCATTCAGGCAGTCAGCATGCGAAAGCTCGGGCGCGAACTCGGGGTCGAGGCGATGTCGCTCTACAACCACGTCGCTGACAAGAGCGAGTTGCTCGACGGCATGGTCGACAGCGTCTTCAGCGAGATCGAGGACCCGGCGGGCAGCGGTGAATGGCGACAGGAGATGAAGACCCGGGCGTTCTCCACTCGCGAGGTTCTGAACCGCCACCCCTGGGCGATCGGCCTGATGGATTCGAGGCTCACCCCCGGACCGGCGACGCTTCAACACCACGACTCGGTGATCGGAACGCTCCGCCAGGCGGGCTTCACGGTCGAGATGGCCGCGCATGCCTACTCGGCGCTGGACAGCTACACCTACGGCTTCGTCCTCCAGGAGGTCAGCATGCCTTTCGAAAGGCCCGAGGAGACTGCCGAGGTCGCCGAAGACATGCTGGCGGCCATGCCCGACGACGAGTATCCGCACCTTCACGAGCTAGCCACCGGGCATGTATTGAAGCCCGGCTACGAGTACGCCGACGAGTTCGAATTCGGCCTCGACCTGGTGATCGAAGGCCTCGGGCGAGCGCTCGGATCCGGCTCTTTGGACGGATCGCTCAGCGACTCGCGGTGAATGGTGAAAAGCCTGTGCCCGAGTCAGCCGAGCAGCCGTCCCCGAAGCTGATTCCCAGGTTACCGCTGGTGCGTGTCGCCTTGCGATTGCTTATCCCGGTGATGAAGACCGCGATCTTGCGGTCCTCAGTCAACTGACTGCGTCCGGAGAAGTAGACATTCGTTTGCTTGACCGGATCGAAAGGATTCGGCCCCCGGTCGATCTTCATCTTTCCGACCTTTCCGCTGATCCTGCCGGGCGGCGTCTCTCCAAAGCATCGGGGAGTGAGCCTGCGGAACTCGAAACTGACGACCCGGAAGGGCGCACCGCCCACTCGTTGGATCTTGATCACGACCTTGGACCCGGGATTGTTCGCCACCGTGCCCACCAGGGTCCGTGTCTCGGCAGCCGCCGACGGAACCATCGCAAGCAATGCCAGCCCGGCGATCACGACTGCGCAGAGGCTGACACGACTCCGGCGTTTTCTGTCGATCAGCGTTCTCCCCATTCCGCGGAGAGCATCCCACTTTACGTACGCCGTGTCAATGCCCCGGGAGCGGTCAGACCTGGCTCTTGATGATGCGGTCGAACATGCGGTCGCTGGTCAGCTTGCGAACTGCCAGCAGCTGCTTGGCGTACTTGCCGGCCGAGTAGCGGGTCTTCGGCTTCTTCGCCCTGACCGACTTGACGATCACATCTGCGATCACCGAGACCGGCGAACCGCCGTCGCCGGCCGCGTCGGCCATGCGCTTGGCCTGATCTGCATAGGGACCATCGCCGGAGCGCTCCATCATCTGCTCAACCATGATGCCGCCCCATTCGGTGTCGATCGCCCCCGGTTCGATGATCACCACATCGATGCCGAAAGGCGCGACTTCTATCCTCAGGCAGTCCGACCAGCCCTCGAGCGCATGTTTGGTCGCGTGGTACCAGGAGCCGAGCGGGGTATAGATCTTGCCGCCCATCGAAGAGATGTTGATGATCCTGCCAGCCTTGTTATCGCGCATGTGGGGCAGAACAAGCTGGGTCAGACGGGCAAGCCCGAACAGGTTGACCTCGAACTGGTAGCGGGCGTCATCAAGCGTCGTATCTTCCATCGCGCCGTATGAACCGAAGCCGGCGTTGTTGATCAGCACGTCGACCCCGCCGCTATCGGCAGCAATTTTCTCGACTGCTGCGACGATGTCCTCGTCCTTGCTGATGTCCATCGCCAGCGCGGTCGCGCCGAGCGCCTCCAGGTCGGCCATACGATCGACCCGACGGGCGGCGACGTAAACCGTGTAGCCGTC
>JBBRVF010000277.1:0-2757 GCA_038247145.1 Solirubrobacterales bacterium
CCTGCAGTGGGAATTTCGATAAATTGATAATAAAGAAAAACCATGCAGTTGTTCCGATAAAACTCTTCTTATCCAGGTGCATGGCCAACAAATAAATAACCGGGCCGAGCATCTCGCGGGGCCAGGACGGCGTCGCCTTCTCCAGCTGCCGCTCGGCGTCGAAGGTCGGCTCGAGCAATGAAATGCCCACCGGTCGACGACTGGTCAGGTCTGGATCGCGCCAGTATGGCACCAGATTGCGGCCATCTATCCGGTAGTCCGGCTTCAGTCCGGCGAGCTTGAAGACCGTGGCCGGAACGTCGATATTGCCGACGACTTCATTCGACCTGCCTCCCACTGCTACTCCGGGGCCACGAACCGCCATCGAAACGGTCGAGGCTTCTTCGAACGGCAGGAACTTGGCCAGGAACAGTCGATGTTCTCCGAGGAAGAATCCGTGGTCGGAGGTGAAGAAGATGTAGGTGTTGTCCAGCTCCCCGGTCCGGCGCAGGGCGGCGATGATCTCCCCCACCCCGTCGTCGACCGACCGCAGGGCTTCGAGCTGTCGGCGGTAGGCGGTTAAGAGCAGTTTGAGGTCCTCGGCCTGGAGTGGCTGCGAAGCCGCCTGCTGGATGCGTCCGGGTTTGTCAGAGAGGTCGGCCTCGTTGAAATTGCCCGACCGCGGCATTGGGGTTCGGCCGGCCGAGCCGATGTGGCGAGTCGCCGGCTGGGGTCCCTCCGGCGGCCTGATGTCGCCGTGCGGCGATTCGTAGTCGACCTGAAGGTAGAGCGGTCCACCGGAGTCGCGTTCGATCTCTGCGACCGCCTTGCGAGTCATCACGTCGGTGATGTAGTCGCAGCGAATCGGCGGCAGGCCCGGTCCTCCGGGTCTGACAAGGGGGGTGGCCGCCGTGCATTCGAAGGGGTCGATCGTGCGGCCGACCGACCTGTACCCGGGATCGCCGTAAGGACCGCGCGGCACGGAATCGTCGCTGACCGTATAGCCGTAGAAGCGGTTCTCGCCCGAGCGGAAAGATGTGGTGAACCACCGGTCCCAGCCGGCCGGCACCTCGGACGAGGCGCCACCCGTGAGCCGGTTGTAATAGCTGTTGGTGAACTTGCCGAAGTGTGATGTGCGGTAGCCCGAACGGTTCAGGGCCAGCGGCAGGTTCTGACGGGCGATCGGCAGGTTCATCCAGCCATTCCAGCCTCCGAAGGCACCTTCGTTGGTGACCAGCCCGTTGTTCTGGGGGTACTGACCGGTCAGCAGCGAGGCCCTCGAAGGCGAACAGACCGGAGACGTGGCGTAGTAGTTGCTGAACTCGGTACCGGCACCGACGATGTCGCGCATGGTGTTCGGCATCGTCTTGCGGATGACGCCGTCTTCGCCCCGGTAGCTCGAGTTCATCAGTCGGGGGTTCTGGTCGTCGGTCTGGATGACGACGATGTTTGGTCTGCCGGCCGCCAGACCGGACGGAGCCGCGAAGGCGCCTGCCACGAGAGACGTCGCGATTGCTGCCAGAAATCCTGTTCTGAGTCTGCCCACCCCGATCCTCCCGATCATGGTGAATTCGCCATGAGGCTCTTCGTGGCCTCGGCAACTGATCCGACACCCTTTTCAGCCCCGAAGGATAGGGCCTGAGTGCTCGCTACGATGGGCCGGTGAAAGCGAAAGCCGCCCCGGCGATGGTCTTGACCCTGATGCTGGCGGCAGTCACGCTGGGGGCCGATGCTCCAGCCGATCCCCCCTCCTGCCTCGGCCGGACTGCGACTATCGTCGGCACCGACGGAGACGACCTGCTTGTGGGTACGGTCGGCAAGGACGTGATCCAGGCGGGTCGGGGCGACGACACGGTCCTCGGGGATCGCGGTGGTGATGTGATCTGCGGCGGCCCCGGCACCGACTTCGTCCGTGGCGGTCGCAACAACGACCAGGTATCAGGAGGGCCCGGCGACGAGGATCGGGCCTACGGCGATCTCGGCGACGACCGGGTCAACGGTGGTCGCGGAGACGACGACGAAGCTTCTGGCAACCTCGGCATCGATCTGGTCAGCGGCGGCCCCGGTAACGACGACTACGTCCATGGCGACTACGGATGGGACCGCATGGACGGCGGCAAGGGGAGCGGCGATATCGCCGCCTTCGACACCGCTCCGAGCCCGGGCGTCCGGGTATCGCTGAAGGACGGCAAAGCCCGAGGCGACGGACACGATCGCCTGTTCCGGTTCGAAGGCATCCGCGGCTCTGCTTTCGGCGACAGGCTGATCGGCGACCGCCGCGCGAACTGGATCGACGGCGGGGCCGGCGACGATCTGATCCTCGGCGGGGCCGGCGTCGACACCGTGGTCGGCGGGCAGGGTTCCGATCGCTGCCCCGGTTCGCTGTCGAGGCAGTCCTGTGGCCGGGAACAGGCGCCCAACGGATCCGTCTACATCGAAGTGGCCTCGGTTCCGTCCGGGGGCGGAGGGCTGGCCCTTGTCGCCGGCGGGGGCTCCGATCGCATCACGGTCGGCTTCGACTCCGAGGCGGGCACGTTCGAGATCGTCGCGGCAAAAGGGATTTCGATCGGCCCGGGTTGCGCACGACGAAGCAGCGATCCACGCTCGGCTTTCTGCGACCCGGCCGGTCCGGCGCGCTGGCTGATCGCCGACCTCGGTAGGGGCGACGACAAGCTCTGGGTCAACGGCAGCCTCGAACCAGTCGGGCAGATACGGATCTTCGCCGGGGCCGGTGACGATCTGGTTCGGGGAGGGCCGGAAGACGACCTGATCGAGTCA
>JBBRVF010000278.1:0-2754 GCA_038247145.1 Solirubrobacterales bacterium
GCGTATCGAGGCTGGCATTCCGCGCTGGTCGATCGCGGCGCCCGGCGAACCGCGAGACGAGCGATTCGACCCTGTCAGCGTCTGCTCCGAGCCGGATACCGGGGTCGGGATCTCCGCCGGTCGATTCGATCGCAAGCACGCCTGCCAACTGTCGCGGGGTGAACGCGGCGCCGCCACCGGCGGTGCGAATCCGGAGGGGCTTTCGCAGATAGCGCCCGGCCTCGCGGGCTACCGCCTCCACCTCTGTCGGACCCGGAGCGGGCAGGCGCCGGAACGGGATCTCCATCGACCCGTTCCCGGCCCGGAAGGCTTCAAGGAGATTCTCCCTGGTGAGACCGCGCCTCACGCCGACGCCCGCCTCGGGTTGCTCGGTCTCGACCTCGAGTGTTTCGAGGTCGATCGACAGCGAGCCGACGAAGGGCTCACGGTCCATCCGGTCGGCAATCCGGCCGACTGTGCGGGTCAACCGCTTCGAGTCGATCGGCCCATATGCCGGCTCGAGTTCGCGGTCTGCGAACAGGACCAGGGGGCCTTTGATGATCGCGCCGACCCCGGCTCGCCCCGACGAATAAGCGCGCTCGGCACTGCTCTCGACGTCGATTATCAGGCCGGCCTGCGGCGCCCGGACCGTGAAGGTTCGTTGCGCGCCCGAAAGCTCCAGCGTATGCGGCTCAATCCCGGAGATGAGATCAGCCGCCTGTTCGCGCGTCTGACCGCCGAGATCGATCCCGCCCATGCTGGTCCCGTCGAGAACCTCCCCGGAGCTCAGGGCCCGCAGCAGGAAGCCGGAAAGCAACCAGATCAATATTGCGAAGCCGACCGCAACCAGCAAGACGGTCCACCGCGAGCCACGTAAGCGATCCACCGGCCCCGGCAGGGCATCGTCCCGCTCTCGCGGCTTGCGGCCGGGCGGCACCTCCGGCCGCTGTCGTCGAATTCGTTCGATGCTTGGAGTCTGACAAGCGCATGCCACGGATAGTCGGCGGTTGCCGAACTCCTGCGCAGCGGTGAGCGCAACGTAGCTTCAGGTGATGCTGAAAGGCGGTGCGGCCTACCTGCCGGGCCCCAGCGCCTGGGCACACGGAACCTGGGCCGATCTCCGTATTTTCTACGGACGAGATTCCACTGTTTCTACTCAGGGGCGACCCGGGAGGCGCCTTTACGCTTCTCGGATGAAGCAGTCTGCAGACGAATTTCTCCGCTGGTTGTGGCTTGACGCGAGGCGCGGCCTGGCGCTTTCGGCGGGCCTTGCGATCTTGACCGGTCTGCTCGCGGGTTGGCTCACTCCGCGGGGTCCGCTTACTGCCGCCGCGGGTATCGCGAGCATACTCACGGCCTTCGCGATCGGTTATGCGTCCGGGCTCACGATGCGCTCGCGCTGGGCGATGCTGCTCGCTCCCGTCGTATTCGCGCTCGTATTCGAGGTGGCCAGGTTGAGGGTGGATGGTCCGACGGTCGACGGAATCCATTTCAGCAGTACATACGGCTTCATTGCTCTCGCGACTGGTCGCGGCATCCACGGGCTGCTCGCACTGCTACCGATGGTCCTGGGCGCGGCTCTCGGAGCCGGACTTGCCCGTCGTCTGTCGCGGCAAAGCGATCAGGGCGAAGCGGCGCGAAGCACCGGATCCCGGATACGCCAGGTCGCCGCCGGCCTGACAGCGGGCGGTCTCGTCCTGCTGGCGGTGGCCATTGCGTGGCCGGCCGGTACCGACCCGATCCTCGGGCCGGATGGAGATCCGCTGCCGGGAAGCGTCGCCGAGCTGACCACCGTGGAGGTCGATGGGAAGAACCTCGACCTGATGATCCGCGGCGAGGATACGAAGGATCCGTTGCTGCTCTTCCTCGCCGGGGGACCCGGCGGCAGCGAACTCGGGGCGATGCGCAACCACTTGCCGGCGCTGGAGGAGCTCTTCGTCGTCGCCACATGGGACCAGCGCGGTACCGGCAAGAGTTACTCCGAGCTCGACCCGACCGACACCATGACTCCGGAAAGGATGGTCGCGGACACGATCGAGGTAACCGATTACCTGCGCGAGCGATTCGACAAGGAGAAGATCTACCTGATGGGCCAGTCCTGGGGTTCGCTTCTCGGCGTCCTCGCAGTGCAGCAACAGCCCTCCCTGTACGAAGCCTTCATCGGTACCGGGCAAATGGTCAGCCCGCTTGAGACGGACCGGATTTTCTACCGAGACACCCTCGAATGGGCCCGCGCCGAAGGAAACGCCGGCCTGGTCGAAACTCTCACCGAGAACGGTCCACCGCCGTACGAAAGCCTGCTCGACTACGAGCCGGCGCTCTCCTACGAACACGAGGTTTATCCGTATGACCGCAGCGGCAACTCAGAGGGGGAGGGTGGCTTCTCCGAGAACATTTTCGCCGGGGAGTACACGCTGCTGGAGAGAGTCCACAACCTGGCGGCCTTCCTCGATACCTTCGGTGCCCTCTACCCGCGGATTCAGGAGATCGACTTCCGCGGGAGCGCGACCGACCTCGAGGTCCCGGTCTACCTGATTCAGGGCAGGCACGAGGCCGATGGTCGGGCGATCCCGGCGAACCAGTGGTTCAGAAGGCTCTCCGCGCCGAAGAAGGTCAGGATCGTTCTTGAGAACTCAGGGCATCGCCCACTTTTCGAACGGCCCGTCGAGTTCATCGCCGCCATAGACGAGCAGGTGCTGTCAGGCGAGTGACACCGCAAGGGGGTCCGGCGTCGTCCAGATCGACGACCGCCCCGACTCTTCCTTTTTGGGTTCC
>JBBRVF010000279.1:0-2753 GCA_038247145.1 Solirubrobacterales bacterium
AAGGCTGAAGAAGTACCTTCGATCGAGGGTCCGGCGGTCACCAGCGCCGGTATTACTCCCACCTGAGCATCTGCGACCTTTCCCTGACGGGCCCCGGGGCCCGTCCGGGGCCGGTCGGCTCGAAAAACGGCGGCACACACAAGCTCGTCCCCATCGGCTAGGTTCTTGTCACGCGAATCTTCCGCGCAAACCATACGAGGAGGGCAACTGAGATGAACCACGACGACAGGCAAAAGGCAGCCGACGAAGCGGTCGAGCCGGAGGGCTATCAGCCGCCGAAGGCTGAAGAAATCCCTTCGATCGAAGGTCCCGCGGTCACCAGTGCCGGGATAACCCCACCCGGGTGAGCTACGTCGACCGTTTCCGGAGGGGCCGCATGGCACGTCCGGACAAGGTCGGCCGCTCGTAATGCTCAACCAGGTTCGTACTTCAGTCGCCTCCTACGCTGTTGCGGGCCGCAACTCTGCGACTTACCAGCGCTGGAGGCACCGGCTGCTTCCATCCGACCATGCCGGCAGGGCGGAAATCCCCTCCACTCCGGCCGGGATCAAACTGGAGGTCACCCACAGCTGCAACCTGCAGTGCCCGTTCTGTTACACCGACTCACCCCGCCGAACCCGGGAGAGGGCTTTCGACCTGGACGACGACACCTGGATGAGGACCGTCGAGCAGGCAATCGAACTGGGCGCCGTCGAGGCAGTGGTCACGGGTGGAGAGCCGCTGCTTCGCCGTGAACTCAGCCTGGGCATGATCGAGAGGCTGAGTGAGGCCGGGCTCGGAGTCACCCTCAATACCAATGGCTGGTTCCTCGATGACGCGGTCTGCGACCGACTTGCCGGTCGCGACGGGTTGCAGGTGAACATTTCGCTCGACGGAGGCTCACCCGGAGTTCATGACGCCATCCGCGGTGTGCCGGGTAGCTGGAAGAGGGCTGTCGAAGGCATCGACCGCCTGCTCCAGCGAGGAGTCCGGGTCCGGGTGGTTTCTGTGATCACCCCGGCGAATCAGGAGATGGTTGAGGACCTGCTCGCTTCGCTGTGGTTGTTGGGAGTGCCGTCGGTCAGGCTCGCTGTGGTTATCCCCACAGGAGCGGCGGCCCGCTCGGGCGACTGGAGCGTAAATCGGGCCCGTCTCTACCGCATCAAGCGCCGCTCGCAAGAGAGCCTGCCCGGCATGCCGGTCGAACTCCACTGGGGGAACCTGTCCTCGCTGGCGAAGGTCGAAGACCTCGCGCCCTCGGCGATTATGATCAGGCCGAACGGCCTCGTCCTGATGGATTCCACGCGCCCTTTCGCCTTTGGCAACGTACGCGAAGGACTCGACGAGGTCTGGCGGCGGATCGAGAAAGACGGCTGGCGCGACGCCCGGGTGGTCGAGTGGGCCGGCCACCTGAAAGAAGGCGGCAAGTTCGGCGGCGACGCGACCGTCCCTTACCTGGACGAAGAGATCGCGATGGTGCCCGGCCTCGACACCGGACATCCGGGGGAGCGGGCGGCGAAAGCCGTCCCGGAGGGTGTTCCCGTCGCGAACGCCGAGCAGCAGGACCTGGACCTGGGCCGTCGGATGGCAACCGAGCTGGACCTTGCGAGGCGCTACCGCCCGGCTCCCGGCCGGTCCGCCGGCAAGGGCTACAGAACCCGGGTTGTGAGGGTCGCCGAATCGGGAAAAGTTTTCCGGCTGAACGGCTCTGCCGGAGTTGCACTCGATGTTCTCAGCGACGGCAGCCCGGGGGATCTGGTCGAAGCGCTGGCCCGGCTCCATCCCGGGCTCGATCGCGATCAACTCACCCGTGACTCCCAGGCGGCGACGCGTATGCTGCTCGGTTTCGGCGTGATCGAGCCGGTTCAGACCGAGCGGATGAAGCCGCCGGCCTCAAGCGCTTCGACGAATCTTGCGACGTCTTCGGCTGCCGCCTGAGGACCGATGCCGAAGCTGGCTTCCAGTTCCGCGGTGAGCTGCCCGAGGCTGACCCCGGTCCCACCGACGATGGCCGACCACAGCAACTTGCCGCTGGGGTTCAGCTTCATGTACCGGCCGGTCTCGGGATCGAACAACATCACCGTGCCGGTCACGGTCTCTTCGAGAACCCGGTCGACCCGGAAAAAGTACGCCTGTCTGTCGCTGGTGAATGTCATTGGGCTCGACGAATCGGGATGGCGGTAGTGAATTGAGAGCCGCGTCGCTCTTCGGCTACGCCGTCTTCGCCGACCCGGACATCCCGACGGCATCATTCCAGACAGAGTCCGATCCGGTGCGGGGAGTGGTCCGCCTGCGCCTCGGTACTGCGTCGCCACCGTCCGGCGGCGAGGTCGTTCACCGAATTCAGGACAGCAGCGGCGATCTCCGGATCCTCCGCCTCGGGCGCCTGATCCGTATCGAATGTCCGGCAACCGGGGTGTTTCTGCTGGACCCGGATGCGATCGAAGTCACGGTCTGGGCATCGACCCGGAGATCCGAAGCCCTTGAGCATCGGATCGCTTCCCTGGTCATCCCCGTGCTGCTTTCGGAGCGTGGCGATACGAGCCTGCACGCCGCGGGGCTCCTGGTGGAAGGCCGGGTCATCGCGATCACCGGAACTTCGGGCGCCGGCAAGTCGACCCTGGCGGCGGCCGCCGGCTACCCGGTCGTCTCCGAGGACGGGCTCGTATTTTCAGGCTCGGCCGGTCAAATCACCAGTTGGCCCGGACCGCTCGGAGTGCGCCTGCTGAATGAGCCGCCGAATCCCCGCGAGGAAGTTCCCGGAGGACCTGCGC
>JBBRVF010000280.1:0-2736 GCA_038247145.1 Solirubrobacterales bacterium
AGTCGATCACCTTCCTCGACAAGTTCTGGGAGAGCAAGCGCCTCGACGAGATCTTCCGGCAGGCCGAGGCGCTCAAGTACAGCCCGCTGGCGGCGATGTTTCGCGCCGGCTACATCGAGCTGTCCAAGGTCAAGAGGGGCCAGCAGGGCTCCGAGACCGGGGCCATGCACGAGAAGATGGACGGCATGGCGAACATCGAGCGCGCCCTGGCCCGCGCCAAGGTGAGCGAGATGACCAAGCTCGAGAACCTGCTGCCTTTCCTGGCCACGGTCGGCTCGGCGGCTCCGTTCGTCGGGCTGTTCGGCACGGTGTGGGGCATCATGGTGGCCTTCACGGACATCGCGGCGCAGGGCAAGGCCGACCTGGCGACGGTCTCCGGGCCGATCGGCGAGGCGCTCATCTCCACGGCGGTCTCCCTGGCCGCGGCGATCCCGGGGCTCGTCGCCTACAACTACTTCAATCGCCGCGTAAAGGTCCTCGGCTCCGAGATGACGACCTTCGGCAGCGACTACCTCAACATCCTCAAGCGTCACTTCTTCTAAGATATGGCTGGTCTCCTCGAAGACGGAATCTACGGCGAGGGTCCGGTCGCCGGCATCAATGTCACGCCGCTGGTCGACGTGATGTTGTGTTTGCTCATCATCTTCATGGTGTCGACGCCGCTGATGGGCCCCGAGGCCCCGATGACGATCGCCATCCCCAAGGCGGTCGGCAGCCCGGTCGCGGAGGAGCTGTTCCTGCTGGCGACGATCTCGATCGACGCCAAGGGCAGCGTGTTTCTGGGCACGGTCGGCCTGTCGAGCGATCCGGTGACCCTCGGCAATGAGCTGAGCAACAACGCCAAGCTCAAGGAGGCCGGCATGGTCTTCATCCAGGGCGACGAGAACATCCCCTTCGACCGCATCGTGGATGTGCTGGTCGCGTTACGTACTGCGGGCGTCTCCAAGGTCGGTTTTCTCACCGACCCAAGGGGCGAGCGCAAGCCAGCGACTTGAGTCCGTATGAGCCTGTAAGCCAGGACCGGCCCGCCGACGTTTCGGCCCGGAGGAGCGCCACCATGTCCGAGCAGATCAAGGTCCGAACCACTCCCGCGCTGTTGTCGCCGTTCGTGTCGATCGGCCGCGAGTTCGGGGTCCTGTTCGGTAACCCGGTGGCGATGATCGGCGGCTTCGTCGGCTCGACCGCGTTTATGGGCGGCATCGTCGGATTTATGTTGTTCGGGCCGACGATCGTCAACGCCGAAGAGGCCGAGGAGGACGACGAGCTCGATATGGAGTTCATGCCCGGCGAGCTGATGCGCAAGGGCCCGCAGATGAACCCGGAGGACATCCCGGAGAAGATCATCGTCGAGGAGCTGGTCGCCGCGGAGGCGGAGGCGGAGGCCAAGGTCACCATCGACGAGAAGGCGCAGCCCGACCCGGAGGTGAAGAAGGCCGACAAGCCCAAGCCGGACATCAAGGCGACCGAGAAGCCGGACCCGAACAAGAAGGGCGCCAAGGAGGGGACCAAGAATCAGGACAAGAACACGCCCTACGACGACCTGCCGACGGTGAAGGAGCTGCCTGGTAATCCCTTCGGCGACCCGAACGGCTGGTCCGACATGGCGAAGGACGGCGACCCGTGGGCGACCGCCGTCATGGGGGCGCTCAACGGGATGAAGGTCGGGGCGTACGCGGGTCAGGGCACGCAGGCGGCGTATCAGTTCCAGTTGGTGGTCTGCGCTGATGGTCGTGTCGACGACGTGCGCACCAAGAAGTCCTCGGGCGACCCCAAGCTCGACGGGGCGATCACCAATGCGCTCGAGTCGCTCAAGCTGCCCAAGGCGCCGCCGGACATCGCCAAGCAGTTGGCGGGCGGCTGCAAGAAGATCCCCTACATCTTTACGTGGAGCGGCTCGGGTCAAAAGGGCAAGGTCAAGTGAGCCGGTCGGCGATGATCGATCTCATGGAGATCGCTCGAAGCTTCGGTCGCTGAGCTCCTCCAATATGGCCAGCGGGGCCGTTGGCTTGCGGGAGCCCCGCACGGCCCGGGAGCCCGTGGCACCGGTCCCGGATACCCAAAGGCAGCGGCGATATTGCCGGAGGCGAGGCCCGTGACCGGCCAAAGCGGGCCAACTTTGAGGGCGCCGGGGGGTTCCTTTGCCTACGGGCCACATGTATGGTTCTACCCGCTCACGCTCAGAGGTCTTTGTCGCCATGAAGCGCACGCTGCTCGGAACATCCCTTCTCGCCTCCTTCCTCCTCGCCGGTGGGTTCTACGCCGGTCAAGACCCTGCGATCGCCAACGCGGCTGCCCCGGGCAGCAACGTGGAGCTCGGTGGGACCGGCTTTCGTCTGCTGCGCCTCGCTGTGCCCGCGGACGGCCGCATCGGTGACATCCTCCGAAAGAACGCCACGATCTCGGGCGGCTTCGAAGTGATGGACCGGCGCTCGATCCCGGCGGGCCTGATCAAGGCCACCAACTTCGACAAGAAGGGCTGGCAGGACATCGGCTCCGAGTCTGTCATCTTGGCCGACGAGATCAGCGGGCAGTTCAAGTTTCGCCTGTACGACCTCGGCTCGGGCGACAAGCCGGTGCTGTCGCGCGGCTACGCCTCGAACGACCCGCTCAAGGCGGCCAACCGCTTCATGAACGACGTCATCGAGCACTACACGAAGACGCCCGGCGTATTCGGTTCGCGCATCGCGTTCGTCCGCACCAACCGCAACCCGACCGTCACCAAGAACGTGTACTCGG
>JBBRVF010000281.1:0-2735 GCA_038247145.1 Solirubrobacterales bacterium
AGCGCCTCGCGCAGCGCCAGCTCGAGCACTTTCTTGGCACGCGGGGTGAAGGGGATCTGGCCGGAAGTGACCTCTTCGCCGGAGCCGACGATGCGGACCACCTGCGCACGGACGCGCTCGACCGTGATGTCGAGTGACTCGAGCACCCGCGCGGCGAGGCCTTCTTCCTCGCGGAGAAGTCCGAGCAGAATGTGCTCGGTGCCGATGTAGTTGTGCTTGAGCGTCCGGGCCTCTTCCTGGGCGAGGACGACTACCTGACGTGCGCGTTCTGTGAATCTCTCGAACAAAGTTCCTCTTCTACCTCAAACCTAGGGGTTTGAATGAGTATCGGCTATCGGTCGGCGGTTGCTGGTAATACGTGGCTTCCGGTCTGTCTGGATGAAAATCGGGTTGGATAATCGCCGGCTGCCCTATCCCTGTTTCAGTCGCTCGGACTTCGGGGGATCTGACCTCCGGTCTTTCGGACACAGGCGAATGAGCCAGTATAACGGGGGCGCCTGGCGGGCCCGACAGGCCCTCAGGCAGTGGCGGTCTGCTTGGTGATCGAGTCGATCAGGCCGCGCCAGGAGTCGGCGAAGGAGTCCTTGCCCTCCGACTGCAGGCGGGCGGCGAGGGCGTCGACGTCGAAGCCGGCCTCGGTGTAGGCCTTTAGCGTCTCCTCGGCCCCTCCCCCGTCGACCGGTATCGGCTCGCCGGCCTCGCCGTGGTCGGCGAAGGCATGCAGGGTGTTCTCCGGCATCGTATTGACCGTATTCGGCGCCGCGAGGTTCTCGACGTAGAGCAGGTCCGAGGCCTCGGGATCCTTCGTTCCGGTGCTGGCCATCAGCAGTCGCTGAGTGCGGCCACCCTGGTTTGCCAGTCGCTGGGTGCGGTCCGAGGCGATCAGCTCGCGGTAGGCGGCGTATGCCTGCTGCCCGATCGCGACGCCCAGCTTCGCCTTCAGCTCGACCGGGACATCGTCGATCACGGCGGCGTCCCAGCGGCTGACGAACAGAGACGCGACCGATTCCACTGCAGGATTCAGCCCGGCTTCGATCCGGCGCTCGATGCCCTTCATGTAGGCGTCGGCCGCGGCGAGATACTGCTCGCGGTCGAACAGCAGCGTGACGTTGACCGACACGCCGCGGAAAATCACCTCTTCGATCGCGGTCAGCCCGGCTTCGGTTCCAGGAATCTTGATGAACAGGTTCTCGCGCTCGGCCCGGGCGTGGAGGTCGACCGCCTGCTCGATCGTCGCGGTGGCGTCGTCGGCCAGCAGCGGCGAGACCTCGAGCGATACGAAGCCGTCCACCCCGTCGGTCCGCATGTGGGTCTCGGAGAACAGGTCGGCCGCCCGTCGAAGGTCGGCCATCGCGAGTTCGAAGAAGATCTGCTCCGGCTCGGCTCCGCCGCTGGAAAGCTCGGCGATCTGGGAGTCGTAGTCGCTGCCGCCGGAGATCGCCTTGTCGAAGATCGTCGGGTTGGACGTGAGGCCGGTGACCGAGAAGTCCTCGACGTAGCGGCCGAGGGTCCCGTCGTCGAGCATCGAGCGGGTGATGTTGTCGACCCAGAGGCTCTGCCCGAGGTCGTGAAGGGCGCGGTTTCTATGGTTCATGTCGTCTCCCGGGAAGTTGAAATTGCCTCTTCTCCGAGACTATCTGTCCAGATGGCAGCGCGCGTAAACATGCGGTTGCCTCGGCGACGGCGGATCAGTCGCGCATCGCGGGGAAGAGCACGACCTCGCGCAGAGAGTTGGTACCGGTCAGGATCATCACCAGGCGATCGATGCCGAGGCCGACCCCGCCGGTCGGGGGCATCCCCTGCTCGAGGGCCTCGATAAAACTCTCGTCGTAGGGCTGGGCCTCTTCGTCCCCGCGGGCGACCTCGTCGGCCTGCTGCTCGAAGCGGCGCCGCTGCTCGTCGGGATCGTTCAGTTCGGTGAAGGAGTTGGCGATCTCGACCCCGCCGATGAAGGCCTCCCACCGCTCCACCACGCCCGGCTTCGACCGGTGGGCCTTGGCGAAAGGCGACAGCTCGACGGGATAGTCGAGGATGAACGTCGGCTCGATCAGCTGCGGCTCGACCCTCTTCGAAAAGAGCGTATCGACCAGCTTGCCCCAACCGGTCGCCTCGTCCAGCTCGACGCCCATCGCGGCGGCCAGGGACTCGCGGGTCGTTTCTTTCTCGATGTCGATTCCGGAGATGTCGAGGATGGCCTGGCGGAGAGTGATCCGGTCCCACGGCGGGCTGAGGTCGATCTCGCGCCCTTCGCGCTCGACCGAGGCCGCTCCGAGCACGCGATCCGCGACTTCCGAGACGAGCAGTTCGAGGTCCGAGGCGGTCTTCTCGTAGTCGGCGTAAGCCTCGTACCACTCGAGCATCGTGAACTCGGGGTTGTGTTTGTGGGAGATGCCCTCGTTGCGGAAGTCCTTGCCGAGCTCGTAGACCCGGTCGATACCGCCGACGACGCAGCGCTTGAGGTAGAGCTCGGTCGCGATGCGGAGGTAAAGCTTGCGGTCGAGCGCATTGTGGTGGGTGGTGAAGGGCCGGGCGAGGGCGCCGCCGTAGAGCGGCTGCAGCACCGGGGTCTCGACCTCGAAGAAGGAGTGCTCGTCGAGCCAGCGGCGGACCTCCGAGACCGTGCGGGCGCGCACCCGGAAGATCTCGCGGCTCTCTTCGTTGGCGATCAGGTCGAGTTCGCGCCGGCGGTATCGCGTCTCGGTGTCCTCGAGGCCGTGGAACTTGTCCGGCGGCGG
>JBBRVF010000282.1:0-2734 GCA_038247145.1 Solirubrobacterales bacterium
ATGCGGTTGTCTGAGGTGCCATCGCAGCCGTATCGGGCGGACCGAGCTGAGCCGGTGGCGCCACCTCGACCGGGACCTCGTCGCCGACCGGCGGGTATTCGTCGCGCATCAGGTAGATGTAGGAGTTGGCCCGGGCCATCCAGCCATTGGTGAAGGCCAGGGCGTTGTGGATGCCCGCAGGCTGATAGCCCCGGAAAATGATCGTCACCCAGGCTGCGATCGCGACGGACTGGAGCAGGTAGCTGAAGATCATCGACATGACGAACAGCGGGATCGCCAGGATGACCCGGAAAAAGGCCTTCAGGCGGCTCTGGTGCGCGGCCGGAGGGGCGATTCTCACCCGAACGGGATAGGACGGTTCTTCGCCGAATCCGAATGGCGGCCAGGCGTCGGTCTGCAGGGAGACGAAGGCGTTTACGCGCATCGAGAACCGCAGGAAGCCGCCGACGAAGTTGTACATGCCTTGCGGGTAACGCCCGAGGATGATCAGCGCGAACCAGGCCACGAGGATGACCACCAGCGCGGCGAGGCCGTAGAAGATGCTGACGATCAACCACGGTATGGCGACGATCAACCTGAAGAAAGTGGTCAGCCGATTGCGTTCCTTGAGGTAATCGGCCTCGTATGAGACTGGGTACACGGGTTCTCCTCCTCGTATGGGGCTATTCGAGTCCTGGCGATCAGGTTATCCGGCTGCCCGGACTCGGGCGAGGTCCACGGTGCGAATCTGCCCGCCGACCGGGATCAATATCCTCCCGTCCCTATGAGCCCAGGCATCTACAGCAAGTCTTATCTGATGACCGCCGGACCGACGCCGCTGCCGCCCGCCGTCAGCCAGGTCATGGCCGAGCCGATCCTCAACCACCGGGCACCCGCCTTCATCGAGATCCAGCGTCTGCCGGAAGAGAGCAAGGACCACGAGGTCGAGATAGTCGGCAAGGACCTGCGCCCGATGATGCCCTGGATCAACACCGAGTTCTGAACATCCGATGTGATGTGGGAGGGCAGTTGCGGTCGGGGACGGCGCTGATCGCCCGGCTCGCCCTGCCCCGCCCACTAACCTAGACCTGCTCTGCACCTCCTCAAGGAGACGACGATTACCGAGATGACTAACGAAGCCAGAATCCCGGATGACCTCAAGCCCGTCGATGGCCGCTTCGGTTGCGGGCCCTCGAAGGTGCGACCGGAGGCCCTGCGCTCGCTGGCCGAACGGTCCGACCTGATGGGCACTTCACATCGGCAGAAGCCGGTTAAGGACTTGGTCGGTGGTGTGCTCAACGGTCTCGGGGAGCTCTTTTCGCTTCCCGACGGTTACGAGATCGCTATCGGTAACGGAGGTGCCACTGCGTTCTGGGACGCTGCGGCCGCCTGGCTGGTCCGCGACCGGGCGCTCCATCTGGTCTACGGCGAGTTTTCCCGCAAGTTCTCCGATGTCACCGCAGGGGCCCCGTTTCTGTCCGACCCGATTCTGATCGAGGCCGAACCCGGTGATGCCCCGACGCCAGAGGGTCGTGACGGAGTCGATGTGATTGCATGGGCGCACAACGAGACCTCGACCGGGGTCATGGTTCCGGTCCTGCGCCCCGAGCGTGCCGGCGACGCCCTGATCGTCGTGGACGCAACCTCCGGTGCCGGCGGCCTTCCGGTCGAAATGCAGGAATCCGATGTCTATTACTTCGCTCCGCAGAAGGCCTTCGGTTCCGATGGCGGTATCTGGCTGGCCGCGCTGAGCCCCGCTGCGACATCCCGGATCGAGGAGCTCGATGGCTCATCCGACAGGTGGCAGCCACCGTTCCTCTCCCTGAAGACGGCCCTCGACAACTCCCGCAAGCACCAGACATACAACACCCCCGCACTCGCGACTCTGATCCTTCTTGCCGAGCAACTCGAGTGGATGTTGGCCGGGGGCGGACTCGACTTCTGTGTCGATCGGACGAGCGCTTCGTCCGGGCACCTCTACGGATGGGCCGAGGCCAGCGAATTCGCCACCCCCTTCGTTGCCGATCCGGCCCGGCGCTCTCTGGTCGTCGGAACGATCGACTTCGACGACTCCGTCGACGCTGCCGCCGTCGCGGCCACGCTCCGGGCCAACGGCATCGTTGACGTCGAGCCCTACCGCAAGCTCGGACGGAACCAGCTGAGGGTCGGAATGTTCCCGGCAGTCGAACCCTCCGACGTCGAGGCGCTTACCGCCTGCGTCGACTGGGTGATCGAGAATGCCGAGGTCACCGCATGAAGGATCTGTCAACCACCGTCGGGAGGGTTTCGTAATGAAGGTCCTTGTCAAGGAACAGATCGCCGAGTCCGGAATCGACCTCCTGCGCGAGCAGTTCGAGGTCGAGCTGGGCTTCGATATGGATGACCGGGAACTGGCCGAGCGAATCGGTGAGTTCGACGCGATCCTGATCCGGTCGGCGACCAAGCTGACCCCCGAGCTGATCGCCAGGGCCGACCGCATGAAGGTGATCGGCCGCGCCGGAACCGGCGTCGACAACGTCGACATCCCGGCTGCAACCAAGCGCGGCATCATCGTCGCCAACGCGCCCGAGTCGAACTCTGTCGCTGCGGCCGAGCACACGCTGGCGCTGGCTCTCGCCCTGTTTCGCAACGTTCCACAGGCCCACGGCTCGCTGGTTGCCGGTCGGTGGGATCGCGGCCTCTACAAGGGCTCCGAGCTCTACGGCAAGACGCTCGGTGTGATCGGCTTCGGCCGGATCGGCCAGCTCGTCGCCAA
>JBBRVF010000283.1:0-2725 GCA_038247145.1 Solirubrobacterales bacterium
CCGGCTCAGGAGCCGACGTGCCCGCCGCAGAAGGCCTCGTAGTCGGGGAAGGCGCCGAGCTCTGATTCCGGCACCTCTTCGGCATCTGGACCGCAGATCGGGCAGGCCGGATCGCGCCGAACCTTCAGTTCGGTGAAGCGGGTACCGAGGGCTTCGTAGAGCAGCAGCCTTCCGACCAGCGGCTCGCCGATGCCGAGCACGAGCTTGATCACCTCGTTTGCCTGGAGCAGGCCCATCACGCCGGCCATAACTCCCAGAACCCCGTTGGCCGAGCAGCTCGGCGCCAGTTCGGGCGGCGGCGGGCTCGGGTAGAGGCAGCGGTAGCAGGGGCCTTCATGCGGCACGAAGGTCGAGATCTGGCCGTCGAAGGAAAGGATCGAGGCCGAAACAACCGGCTTGTCCAGCCGCACGCTGGCATCGTTGAGCAGGTAGCGCGTCGGGAAGTTGTCGGCACCGTCGACGATGATGTCGTAGTCGGCGATCGTCTCGAGGATGTTGCCCGAGTTGAGGCGGTAGTTGTACTCGACCACTTCAACGTCCGGGTTGAGCGCCTCGATCGTCTTGCGGGCGGAAGAAGTCTTGGAATCCCCGATGCGCTCGGTGTTGTGGATCACCTGACGCTGGAGGTTCGAAGCGTCGACAACGTCGTCGTCGACCAGACCGATCTTGCCGATGCCGGCCGCGGCGAGGTAGAGCGCGGTGGGCGCGCCAAGTCCTCCGGCACCAAGCAGCAGCACCTTGGCCTCGAGCAGCTTGACCTGGCCGGCGGCGCCGACCTCGGGTAGCAGGGTGTGGCGCGAGTAGCGGTTGCGCTGCTCGTCGCTCAGCTTGGCCTCGCTGACCACCGGGAGGCCACTGGCCTGCCAGTCGAGGATGCCGCCGGCGACGTTGACTACATCTTCGTAGCCGAGCGCCATCATCTGCTCGGCCGCGGTCCCCGAACGCGCTCCCGAGCGGCAGTAGATGAGCACCCTGTCCGACTTGTCCGGAACCGCGTCCTCGATGGTTGCCTGGAGGGTCGCCGGGGGACTCAACCTGCCACCTTCAATCCGCGCCTCGGCCGCTTCGTGGGGCTCGCGCGTATCGAGCAGCACGATCTTGCCGTTCTCAATCTCTTCGAATGCTTCCTGGACGCTGATCTCCTGAATCACCAGCGGGTCTGTCGTCTCGGGTGCCATCGATGAATCCCCTAAATCTCTATCCGGTTTCGGTTACTTCATAAACTATAGCGCCCACGCCGTTTCGACGCGATTTGTCTGTTCAGCAACGGTATTCGGGGACTCAGTATCGGCCCTGAGCATTGGTCGGATCTCCGGGCCCGGGCTAGAGTGGTGGCCATGGTGACGATCTCGGGAAACGCATACGCATTCGTCTTCGACGGCAATACCGACCGGCTGGAAGGAGCCCGTATCGGTATCGCCGAGCTTCCCGGACTTGAGACGACCGCGGGCCCGAACGGCGCCTACCGACTCAAAGTCCCGGACGACACGGCGATCACCCCGTTCGCGGAGGCAGACGGCTACTACCCCACTCACCTCCAGACCTTCCGCACCAGCGGGAGCGACCTCGGCCAGGTGAACTTCCAGATGCCACGGCTCGACATCTACCGGGCGCTGGCGGCTGTCGCCGGCGCCGAACTCGACCCCGAGACCGACCGCCTCGCCCATTCGGCGATCGTCTCAACCTTCTTCGAAGTCGCCGGCAGGAACCTGCCCGACTTCGACGCCTTCCACGACTTCCGGCCGCACGGAGTCGCCGGCTCGACTGCCGAGCTTTCACCACCGGCCGCGGAAGCGATCTACTTCAACGCCGACGTGATCCCCGAGCAGGGTCTCGAACATTCGTCCCGCGACGGAGGCGTGCTCTGGAAGGACATCCCGGCGGGAACCTACGAGATCACCGGCCTCAACCCACAGACGGGCCACGCAGGATTCGTGGCGACCTGCGAGCCCGGTCGCCTGGTCAACGCGGGTCCGCCGTGGGGCCTGTACGAACTGGCTCCCGGAGAAATGGTGGATCCCGCGACGAGGGCCCGCTGAACCGTCCGCTCAGCCACCGATTTCCCGACTCCCCTCGGCCGGTCCGAAGACGACGATCAGGACCAGATCTTCACTCACCTGCTCGAATCTGTGCTGCTCGCCGGCCGCAACGAAAACCACCGACCCCGACCCGACCTCTATCTGCCCATCGGAACCCGAAAGCACCGCCCGACCCGACCGGACCACGTAGATCTCGTCTTCAGCGTGGGGATCCTGGGGGTCACTGCCACCGGCGGGAATGACGTATGTGCCGACACTGAGGTCAGCGGTACGCAAATGCTCGATCCAGGAGACGCCGTCCTCATCCGGCGGAGAACTGAGGCCGGCCCCGGCAAGTTCAATCATTTCCGACCCCGCTCATTGCACCAGACCGATCACAGGACCAACCTAATCGAGCCGGCCGCTATGCGCCAGACCGCAGTCTTCGAGCCGGGTAGCTGCGTCCCGGTGGTGGAAAGCCGACGGAGACGGGCATCCGACCGAGCGGAAGGTATCGCACCATCCACCGAGGCCCGAGCAGGCCCCGCCGAAGCCGGCCCGGCGAGCGTCACACCACCACTCGACGAGATTCCCGGTGCGATCGTCCGCCAGATAGCACGACAATCGCACCGAGAACCGTGACGCAGCGTCCACCGAAGCCTCAGCGAGTCTCCCCGCAGCGTCAACCCGCCACCCGAGCAGGCCCC
>JBBRVF010000284.1:0-2719 GCA_038247145.1 Solirubrobacterales bacterium
AGGCCGCGCTCCGGGTGAGATAGTGGGCAGTCGATGAGTGCAACGGAATCGACACAGACAGGACCCACAGACCGGCCCGGCCGGCTTCGCCGCGGCGAGGAGTTCGAGGCGGAGATCGAGACGCTTGCCTACGGCGGGCGGGGAATCGCCCGGCGTGACGGCTACGTCGTCTTCGTCGGCGGCGCGCTTCCCGGTGACCGGGTCAGGGCGCGGATCGGCAAGTCGAAGAAGGGCTACGCCGAAGCCGATACGGTCGAGATACTCGAACCCGGTCCGGAGAGAATCGCCGAGATCGACGTCCATCAGGGGGAAGGCTGCCCCGGAGCGCCCTGGCAGGCACTCGACTACGAGCGCCAGCTCGGCTTCAAGGAGGAGCAGGTCGGAGACGCCCTTTCCCGGATCGGCCGGCTGGAAGGTTTCGAGCTCGATCCGATCATCCCGGCCCTCGAGCAATGGCGATACCGCAACAAGGTCGAGTACTCCTTCGGCGAGCAGGAAGGTCAGCTGGTACTCGGCTTCCATCCCCGCGGCCGCTGGGATCAGGTTCTCGACATCGAGGACTGCCACCTCTCCTCCGACGCGACCAACAAGGCAAAGAACGACGTGCTCGACTGGGCCAAGCAGGAAGGCCTCTCGGCCTACGATCCTCACGACCACCGCGGCGTGCTGCGCAACCTGGTCGTTCGGGAAGGACGTCGGACCGGTCAGATCCAGACCCGGCTGGTCACCTCGGTGGCCAACTTCCCGAAGCCTCCGGTGGATCTGCACACCGTGATCGACGGCCCTTCCGGCAACACCTCCGGACCTACCGGAGTGCTCGGCGAGGAAGTCCTTCGCGAGCGCATCTTCGACCTCAACATCCAGCTCTCGCACGACTCCTTTTTCCAGACCAATACCGAAATGGCGGAGAAGCTTTACGGGGTGGCCGCCGACTTCGCCGGGCTGACCGGCAGTGAGAAGCTGTTCGACCTCTACTGCGGGGTCGGCACGATCGGGCTCAGCATGGCCGGCCAGGCCGGCAAGGTCTGGGGTCTCGAGATCGTCGCCGACGCGATCGCCAACGCGAAGCGCAACGCGATCAACAACAACATCGGCAACGCCGGGTTCGTGGCCGCCAACGCCCGCACCGGTCTGAGGCCTCTGATCGAACAGGCCGGCAAGCCGGATGTGATCACGATCGACCCGCCGCGGGCCGGCCTCTCGGCAAAGGTCGTCCGCCGGGTAATCGAGTGTGAGGCCAAGCGCATCGTCTACATCTCCTGCAACCCGACCACGCTGGCTCCGAACGCGGCCCAGCTGGTCGAGGCCGGCTATAGACTCGTCCGGGTGAGGCCGGTTGACATGTTTCCCCAGACCCCGCACATCGAGTGCGTCGCCCAGTTCGACCTGAAATGAGCCCGCGCAGCCAGAAGAGGGCCTTCGGAGTCGCCGCCGGTCTGCCGGAAGAGGTCTGCGGACCGCTTGCCGAAACCTGCGAAGAGGCTGGCTACTCGGCGATCTTCGCCAACGACCACCCCGGGGCCAAAGGCCTCGAGACACTGGCCGAATTCGCGAAGGCCACCGACGCGATCGACCTCGGTGTCGGCGTGATCGCTCTCGACCGCCAGAGCCCGGAGACGATCGCCGCCGACATCGACCGACTGGGCCTCGACCCGTCGAGACTGTGGATCGGCGTCGGCGCCGGCTTCAGCAAGAAACCGCTGACCTTCATGCGCGAGATCCTGCCGGAGATCCGCGAACACCTGCCCGGTATCCGGGTGGTCATGGCCGCAATGGGGCCGAAGATGTGCGCCCTGGCCGGCGGCTCCTACGACGGAGCATTCTTCAACTGGATGACCGCCGACTTCGCCGCAGGGGCGAAAGAACAGGTCGAGGCCGGCGCCGCCGAGGCCCGCCACTCTGCCCCGCCGGTACTCGGCTACGGGAGAACCGCCATCGGCGACGACGCGGCCGCCCGCCTGGCCAAGGAAGAGTCGTTCTACCGCGACCTCCACAAGGGCTACCGCGACCACTTCGACCGGCTCGGTGAGCCGGAAGGAACTGTCGGCGTCGCCGCGGCCGACAGGGAATCTGCCCAGGAAGGACTCGCCGCCTACTCGGCCCTGGACGTGATCGTGGTCCGCGGCCTCGCCTCGGCGAGGGTCGAGCCGATGACCGAGCTCGCCCGCGCCGCCGCCCCGGCCTGAGCCGGATCGCCAGGCCAACTTACCGACGGGCCCTTGACGGACCCGTTCGCCACTCAGTAAGGCGGAAGGTCGTCGTACCAGCGGCCGAGCGTGCGGAAGGCGCGCCAGAAGCGGCGCTTGGCGCCTTCTTCGTCGAGGGCGTCATCGATGTCGGGCACGTACAGCGCGTCGCATGACGGGGTAAAGGCCTGGATCTCGCCTTGGTGAGGCTCGACCGGGCGGGCCAGCGGTATCTCGAAGTCGTTGATCGTCTGGGCCGCCTGCTCTCCCATCACCACGATGATCTTCGGCTTGATGATGTTGAACTCGTCGGCGACCCGGCCGATACAGTCGCTGTCGGCTTCAGCCGGATCCTCGACCGGGCACTTGGCGCAGATCGTCCCGTAAACCACGGTGGGGTCGATGTTGAGGCGCTTGAAGCTCTTCATCAAGGCGTTGCCGGGGCGGCCGTAGAAAGCGACCCCCTCTTCTATTTCGGCCACAGTCGGCGCGTACTTGACCAGAAAGATGTCGGCCTGGGGGTGTCCGGACCC
>JBBRVF010000285.1:0-2710 GCA_038247145.1 Solirubrobacterales bacterium
GCCAGAAGAACTGCAAAGGCGACTGCGAGTACTCGACGGACTTCGATCAGTCCGGAACGGTGGCTCATACGGTGGTGATTCCCCTCTTGTCGTTTCGGCCGGCCCCGTGGGCGAGGCTGGTCAAGTCCTGTGTGATGCGGCTCACTGATACTAGACCGAAAGGCGGCCCGGAGTTTCGGTGCCGGCGGGACTATTTGTGACCGGCCCGCCCGCTCACCGGCGACTTCGAGCTCAGCGGCTCAGATCGACTCCGGTCTCGAGGCCGTTGACGAAGGCCGCGATCAGCTCCACGGTCGCCTCCACATCGGCCAGGTCGACCATCTCGACCGGCGAATGCATATACCTGAGCGGAATCGAGACCAGGCCGGTCGGGATGCCGGTCCGGGAGATCTGCAGCGAATCGGCGTCGGTGTGAGTGGCGTTGCCGCTGGCCCCGACCGAGTACGGGATGCCGGCCTTCTCGGCGGTATCCCGCAGCAGTTCGTAGACCTTGGGCGAGAGCGTCGAGCCTCGACCGATAACCGGACCCGAACCGAAGGGGTGGCTTCCGACTTCTTTCTCATCGACACCGGGAGCGTCTGTGGCGTGGGTGACGTCGATCGCCACGGCGAGATCGGGCCGAACCGTGAAGGCTGCAGTCCTCGATCCGAACAGGCCGATCTCCTCTTGAACGGCAGCTACAGCGGCGAAGCGGGCTGTCGCATCCCCGCTTTCGTGGCATCGCCGAAGGGCTTCGAGGGCTACGTAGGAACCGAGGCGGTTGTCCATCGATCGGGAAACGAGGCGTCCACCGGCCACGGCCATCGGCTCGGCGTCGATCACCACCGGATCGCCCACCGATACGAGTTCCTCGGCGGCGTCGCGGTCGTCGGCGCCGATGTCGATGTGCATCTCCTTCAGCTTGACGACCATCTTGCGCTGTTCCGGGTCGAGCAGGTGGATCGGCTTGCGTCCGGCGACACCGGGGACCGCGCCGGCATTGCCGTTGATGGTTACGCGCTGGCCGACCAGTATCTGCGGGTCCCAGCCGCCGATCGGAGCGAAGTAGAGGAAGCCCTTCTCGTCGACGTGGGTGATTACCAGACCGATTTCGTCGATGTGGCCTACAACGGCGACAAGGGGGGAGGACTCGTCGCCGCCGATCGTGGCCACACTGGATCCGAGGCCGTCGGTCGTGATCTCGGCGAAGTCAGCCGCCTCGCGCCAGACGGCGGCGGCGTCATATTCGTAGCCCGAGGGTCCGGGAGTTCTGAGCAGGGAGTCGAGCAGCGCGGGAGTTTCCATTCGCCAAGTATGCCGTTCGCAGGGCTGCACCGGACAGAGCGCCACCCGCAATGCACCCCCTGGGTGAGGCGAATCTCCCCGGGCGAGGCGAATAGAAGGAATCTGCCGCAGCCGGCTCCGTTTGAAGGCACCCTCCGCTAAACCGAACCAGGGATAGGCGAGCTGCTGTGATCGGAGCTCGCTAAGCGTTATGGCCGGCGGTCGGGGTTATCGTAACCTTGACATCCGTACGCAAAGACGAATAGGCTCGCCTCTCATCGGAAGAGATACAACACTTACGACGGGGAGTTTCAATGTCCAGCATGGGAGTACCGAGAACCAGGTCTTACCTGTTTGCCTTGGCGATTTTAGCGATGAGCATCGCATGGCTCGGATCCTCGAACTCACTGGCTTCGGCGGGCGACGCTTCGACCTCGATTGAGCGCCCCGACCAAAAAGGTCCTGGCCTTGGGCGACCAGACCCGCTTCAGAGGAAGTGCGACCAGTTGGAAGGAGTCGTTCAGAGCCTTCGCAAGGCTGTAGGAAAGGCGAAGATGAAGAAGCGGCAGGCAAAGGGAAAGATGGCGAAGAAAAAGGCCAACCGCAAGCTGAACGCAGCAAAGAAGAACCTCGCAGCAGCGAAGGAAAGCTTCGAAGCACGCTGTTCGGACTTGCGCTGACACAGGACCAGAGTCTGGATGCACCCGACGGGAGGCCCGGACGGTCGTTCGTCCCGCCCGCTAATTACTCGTTCTCGACCACTCGGTGATGTTGCCGTTTGTGCCCTCGGCGTATGAGTCGATAGCCTCACGTTGAACGAGGGGCGAAACGCAGCCTTCGCCAGAGTGGCCGCCGATCCGCGGTACTTCTGTGTAGCCCGCAAACTTCACGATGCACTTCCCGGGAGTCCACGTTGATCAGTACCAATCAGTTCAAGAACGGCACGCACATCGAAGTTGACGGCAAGATCATGCGAATAATCGAATTCCAGCATGTGAAGCCCGGCAAGGGAGGGGCCTTCGTCCGGACCAAGCTGCGCCGGATCGAAGACGGCTCGGTCCAGGACAAGACCTTCAGGGCAGGCGAGAAGTTCCGTCCGGTGCGGACCGAGTCGCGCAAGATGCAGTACCTCTACGACTCAGGTGACATGGTCGTTTTCATGGACAGCCGCAACTACGACCAGATCGAGTTGCCGGCCGAACTCGCCGCCGACGCGATGCGCTGGGTCCAGCCGAACGACGAGGTTGAGGTGCTGTTCGTAGACGAGAACGCCACCGACGTCCAGGTAGCCAGTGCGATCGACATGAAGGTCGTCAAGACCGAGCCCGGTCTGAAGGGCGATACGGCGTCGGGCGGCGGCAGCAAGCCGGCCACCCTCGAATCAGGCGTCGAAATTCAGGTTCCGCTCTTCATCAACGAAGGTGAAGTGATCAAGGTCAATACGGAA
>JBBRVF010000286.1:0-2704 GCA_038247145.1 Solirubrobacterales bacterium
GCGTGAGGCGACCGCGGAGCGGGCCGCTGAGCAGGGCCTCCATCTGGCCGATGTAGGAACCGCAGAGGATCAGCTTGAGCGAGCTGTCGTCCCGGTCCTCCATCACCTTCTGAACTTCAGTCAGGGCCGATTTGCGAGCCGCTTCCTGACCGGGCAGGAGGTAGGGGAACTCATCGATCGTGACCAGGAGCTTTGAGCCTCGACCGATCTCGTAGAGCGCCCGGAAGAGCGAAGCGAGGCTGTCGAGCTGTGGCCTGACCCCCAGAAGCGGCTCGAGCTGGTCCGCGAATCCACCCAGTTGCGGGCCGAGCGAGCGGGTATCCGCCACCAGGATCAGCGCGGGTTTGTCGTGAGCGAACTCGCGGTGGAGCCACGACTTCCCCACTCGGCGTCGCCCGAAAAGTGCCAGCGCGTTCGACTCGGTGCCCTGCCACCAGTCGTCCAGCCGTTCGAGGTCGGCTGAGCGGTTGAGGAAAAGATCATGTGCGGCGAACTGGAAATTCTTCATTAGGTTCTACAGCATACTAATCCAAAACCTACAAGCCAACAGGCGTTCGAGTTCACGGGTCGACACTTCCGCGCTGATCGCGATCCTGCGCAATGAGCCCGAGGCTGAGCAATTCGCCCGGCTCGTCGCGGAAGCGAAACGGGTCCGGATGTCTGTCGTCAGCTACTTCGAGGCCGGGGCCGTTCTCGATCGCTCCAACAGCCCGGTGATCGCCCGCCAGTTCGACCGATTCATCGACTCTTCGGGGATCGAGCTCGAAGCGGCCACACCGCCTCAAGCCCGTATCGCCCGTGCCGCATACAGGGACTTCGGCAAAGGCTCGGGCCGCCCCGCGGCCCTCAACTTCGGCGACTGCTTCTCCCATGCCCTCGCCAGCGAAACCGACGAACCCCTGCTGTTCAAGGGTGACGCTTTCGCCCAGACCGACCTCACGCCCGCCGCTGCCTAGGAGCCCAATCAGCCCTGCTTCAGTCGTCCTCGCCACGGGCCCTGGTCCGAGCCATTTCCCAGTCGGGGCACAGCAGGTCCTTCTGGCACATCGAACAGGCCCAGTGGCCGGAAGGGTCGTCCCACCAGCTCATGCTGTTCTGGAGAGGCTTCCAGAAGATCGGAGCATCGGCGCTGCCGCAGTCGGGGCATCGCCCGGCCAGCTGCTCGGGCGTCTCCTTCGGTTGCGGGTCGATCGGCGGGCAGTCCATGTCCTTTACCAGCCAGCTCACCGGCGGCGAACCATCGGCCGGCTTCACTTCGTGAACCGGAAACTCTGCCTCGCACTTCTCTGCCCAGACCTTGGTGTCGGCCTCCGGACCGTCACGCCCTGTTGCCTGCCACAGCGCGTTGCCTTCGGCCAGCCAGGTGTCTTCGTCCGTCTGGACCCACGTGAGCGTCTTGCGCAGATCCTCCCGGGACCTGCTCTCGACCCATTCTCGTCGCAGCTCGTTGTCGTCACGTTTCGTGTCGCTCACTGACTCCCCTTCCTTCGGCTTTCCCAGTCCACGTAAAGGGTCGTCCGACAAGGCCCGTTTCTGACAATCGTCAAGCTCAGATCGAGTCGATCAGGTGCGAGGCGATCGCGTAGGCGAGTAGTGCCACCGCCCCGACGAAGAGCAGGATCCGGAGTAGCTGGAAGCCGCCGATCAGTACATCGACCGCGGCTTCGAGCCACCCGTCCCCTCGCTTCCGGCGGCCGGCTCAGTCCTCGCCGCTGGGACCCCTGCCCCGGCGGCGGTGCTTGCGGATGAAATCGGCCTTGGTCATCTTGCGAGCGAGGTTCGGGTCCCGCTCCGTCTGGGCGATGCGCTCCTGCAGCCAGACTTCTTCCTGCTCGTACTCGAAGACATCCGCGGCCGGCATCCGTGAGCGATCCACCCCGCGCAGCCTCTGCCGGGAACCGCTCAGGCGCCTGCGCGCCCTGTCGTAATCACCCCGGGCCATGTCCTCGGCCGCCTGCTGCTTCTCGCGCTGGACGGTCTGGAAGGTGAGCTCGGTTTCGACCTCGGCGTCGCGTATCCGTCCGGCGGCCTGGTCGCCCGGGACCACGTTCACGTTGACCGGGATCGTGGCCAGCTTGCTTTCCATGGTTTCGGTATCGACCCAGCGCAGAGCGATTTCGCAGACCTGTGCCGGTCCGAGCGTGGTGATGTCGGGCACGTCGATCTCGAACAGCAACTTGCGGTTCTCCTCGGCGACCAGTTCGCCCAGCTCGACCATGAAGCCGCCCTCGATCTGGGACACGGGCAGGTCGTTGAACAGCCGGACCTGGCTGACCGACTCGCTCGGTTTGACGGTCAGGCTGACCGCCTGGGCGACCTGTTCGAGCAGGCCGTTGACCTCCGAGGCGAGGTGGGCACCGGCTTCGTCGCCGTTCTCGGCGAAGTGCGAATTGCCGTTGGCGCCGCGGCTGACCGCCTCGAGCAGATCCTCGTCGTAGCCGGCCCCGATGCCGATCGTCGAGATCGTGATGTTGTCCCGACCGGCACCGGCGGCGAAGCTGCCGAGCTGCTCGTGGTCGGTGACACCCCGGTTGGCGTGACCGTCGGAGAGCAGCACCAGGGTGCTCGCCTTGCCGTCGGCGGTGCGACCGCATTCCTGGATGCCGCGCAGCAGGCCACCGCCGAGGTTGGTCATGCCGCCGGGGTGTATCCGTTGGAGCACCTGCCGGATCGCCGAGCCGTCGCCGACCGGCCCCGACGGAAC
>JBBRVF010000287.1:0-2702 GCA_038247145.1 Solirubrobacterales bacterium
GGCCTACGCCACCGCCAACGGCCTGCTGAACAGTTCCTACGCCACCTCTAAGGCCGCGGTCGAATCCCTCGGCCGCTCGCTCAGAACGGAACTGGCACCACATGGCGCGAGCGCGTCGGTGGCTCACTTCGCTTTTGTCAAGACCGGCCTGATCGGCGAGATCTTCGACAACCCGAAGATCGACGAGTTGCGCCGCGAGCTGGTTCCCGACTTCATGACCGAGCCGATCGAGGTCAACCAGGTGGCCGGTGCGCTGATCGACGGAATCGGGAAGCGCTCGGCCCGCATCATCGAGCCTCCGGTCTGGCGGCCGCCATTCAAGTGGCGCGGTCTGGTCGGTCCGATCAGTGACCTTCGAATCGAACGGAACCGCAAAGTCGGTGAGACCGTCCGGGAGATCGAGGCCCCCGACGAGCACGGCCACTGGGTCAATCTCGGCCCGGCGTCGCTCGACTACGACCTCGCGGGCAAGACGGTATTCATCACCGGGGGTGCCCAGGGCATCGGCCTCGAGACCGGCCGCCAGGCCTACGGGCGCGGAGCTTCCGTGGTGCTGGTCGATCTCGACCGCGAACAGGTTGAGCGGGCTGCGGCCGATCTCGGTGAGCGCGCGCTCGGCCTGGCCGCCGACGTCACCGATCGGGACTCGATCGAGGATGCGATCGCCGACGCGGTTGAGCGCTTCGGCAAGGTGGACGTCGTCGTCGCCAACGCCGGCATCACGACGCGCATCGCAACGATGCGCTCGCTGCCGGCCGAAGACTGGGAGCGGGTGCTCGAGGTCAACCTGTTCGGCGTCTGGCGGACCGTTCGCGCCGGCATTCAGCAGGTGGTCGACAACCGCGGCCAGTTCGTGATCGTCTCTTCTTCTTACGCTTTCTCGAACGGCGTTCTCAACAGTGCTTACGCCGCCGCCAAGTCGGGAGTCGAGGCTCTCGGCCGTGCTCTGCGCGCCGAACTGCGCCCGCTCGGCGCCAGCGCCACGGTCGCCTACTTTGGCTTCATCAAGACCGAGATGGTCCGCAAAGGTTTCGAAGATCCATTTGCCGACCGCTTCCGCCACGAAGTTGTCCCCAAGTTCCTCACCCGCCAAGTCCCCGTGTCCGAGGCAGGGGGCGTGATCATCGAAGCGCTGGAGAAGCGCAGCGCCCGGGCCATCGCCCCAGTCGAATGGAAGGCTCTGTTCCTGGGACGCGGCCTGACCTCGCCGCTGATGGACCGACAGTTCGACAACGACCCGGTCCTGATGGAGATACTGCGCGGCGCCGAACAGGCCGAGTTCGACCGCCGGGAGGCCGCGGCCGGCTGATCAGAGGTGGTCGGTCGTCCCGCAGAGCTGGCCGTTGCCTTCACCGCCGGCCTTCTTCAAGCAGGCCCGCGGCTCGATGACCCTGAAGTTGCGGGTGAACTTCGTCTTTTCGCTGTCGCTGGTCACGACCAGGGTCAGGGGGATCTTGCCCCTGGCCTTGAGAGTGGTTCGAACCTTGAGCTTTACAGTCCCGACATCGCCGGGCTCGAGTGACCGCAACCGGGCACAGGTGGCCTTGACCGTGCGACGACTCTTCTTCGGCACCTGCAGGCAGACTTTCGCTGAAGCCATCAGACCGTTGCCGGTATTGCCTATCAGCACGGAGAATGTGCTGCGCTTGCCGGTCGGCAGGCCCTTCTTGCCGCGCATTGAGTAGACGCGCAGCTCGGGTGCCAAGTCGGGCAGTTGGGCGCTGCAGCGCTGGGTGCCGTCCGGACGACGGATACCCGCCTCGCAGAGGTACTGATGGAGTTTGCCCGGCTGCTGGGTGAAGAAGCCGTCGGCACCCTCTTCGATCAGCCTGGAGTAGAAGGAGTCCGTTTCCTGGTCGGGATCGAGGTCCGATCCCCAGACATGGAGCGCGAAGCCGTCGTAATCGGTGAAGGGCTTGAGCAACGGCACGGTGCGTACGACGCTGCCGCTGAAGTTGAACAGGTCCGGCGGCTGGATCGCCACCGGGGTCGGCGTGATCGGTCCGCCGAAGGCGTAGGGGATGGTGCCGTCGAGGCTGCCCGACAGCGCCTTGTGATTCGGGGCGAGTTGGTGGAAGCGCTCGATCGCGGCCTGGTCGAAGGAGGCGACGATCACGTCTTCACTTCTCTCCGGATGCTCATTCATGATCGCTGCCAGGGCATCGGCTGCGGCCAGCGAAACGCTCGGGTCCGGCCCGTAGCTCTTCATGTCGATGTTCAGAGGGACGTCCGGGAAGGCCTCGAGGACCTCTTCGAAGGTCGCCATCCTGAAGTCATTTGCGGTGTAGCCGATGGGTGGCGCTTTCTCACCGGTGGCGATGCCGCGGTACGGATGCGGGTCGGCTTCGTTGAATCCGTAGTGGCCTTTGCCGGGCGTGAACCTGTAGGCGAAGTCGTAAGCTTTGAGCTGCTCGACGGTCAGGTCCCGGATCTCGAAGTCGGAACTGTTCGGGGCGTTCGAGGTGCCCGACGGGCGCATGTCGTGAGTCACCATCAGCACCCCGTCGGCAGAGACGTAGCTGTCCATCTCCAGCGCGTCGGCTCCGCGGTAGCGGACCGCCGTCTTGAAGGCGTAGAGCGTATTGCCGGGAGCCTCGAGCTCACCACCCTGATGGGCCATGTTCATAAAGCCCTTGTCCTGCCAGAAGTCGGTCGGAGGAGGAGTCGCCGGCCGGTCCGGATCGGCTGCCGAAGCCGATCCC
>JBBRVF010000288.1:0-2659 GCA_038247145.1 Solirubrobacterales bacterium
AGTACGGCGCGTTGTCGCTGACAAAGTCTCCCGCGTCGCCGACAAAGCTTGCGTTCTCGCTCTCGGGAGCGTTGGCGGCATCCTCGAGGTCGGCGATCTCCTCGGGTGTAAGGGTGAGCGGGGCGGTGTCGGCGCCTGTGGCAGCCGCATCGTCTTCGGCCGCCAGTGCGGTCGCGGGCACGGCGAACAGGAGCGCCAGAAGGACGAGCAGGTGGGCCGGGCTGAAACTGGTCTTCATTGGCTGGATCCTCTCATGCCGCCTCGGGCTCGGGACGCGGCCGGTGCGGGCTGGTGTGCATCTTGCCTCGGTCTCGAGGGTCAGGAACGATAGCGACCCTTGAACTCTCTCTCAACATCGCGCTGGACATCGCGATCTGCGATCTCCCGACGGCGGTCCCGGCCCTCCTTGCCTTTGGCCAGGGCCAGTTCGACCTTTGCCTTGGGACCCTTGAAGTAGATCCGGGAAGGGATCAGGGTCAGACCCTTCTGCTGTGAAGTGCCGATCAGCCTTTCGATCTCGCCGCGGTGGAGCAGCAGCTTTCGCGGTCGGTCGGGCTCGTGGTTATTGGTCGTGGCCGGCGCGTAATGAGGGATGTGGAGATTTCTCAGCCAGACCTCGCCGTCTTCGATCGAGGCGTAGGAGTCGACCATCTGGGCGTTGCCTTCCCGCAGGGCCTTGACTTCGGTTCCGCGCAGGACGATGCCGGCCTCCATCTTCTCGATCAGCTCGAACTTCTGGCGGGCCCGGCGATTGGTGGCGACGTCACCCGACGCCGGCGCGCGCTTTTTCTTGTTCTTCTTGCCCATCGCGATCAATCTAGCCGTCTGCGGGATCGAGGTCGACCCGACCGCGCACGGCGTCGACCTTCTGCACGGTGACGGTGACCGGGTCGCCGAAGCGCACCGCCTTGCCGCTCTTGCCGCCGACCAGGGCGGTTTCCTCCTGATTCAGGTCGTAGCGATCGCCGCGCATCCGCCTGACCGGGATGAAGCCCTCGTACACGTCACCGAGTTCGCCGCCGAAAGTGACGAACGCCCCGGCCCCGATCACCCCGGACACTTCACCCTCAAAACGACGGCTCCAGCCGCCTTCGAACAGCTCGCGTTCGAGCAGGAAGGCCGCGCAGACGTCGTCGGCGTCCCGCTCTATCCGGGCCGCTTCACGTTCCCGGTCGGAGCAGTGCTCGGCGGCGTCGCTGACTTCTCCCGGGTCCGGTGCCTCCTCCCCGCCGCCGACCTCGGAAAGCAGGCCTCGATGGACCAGCAGGTCGGGGAAGCGGCGGATCGGCGATGTGAAGTGACAGTAGGCCTCACTTCCGAGGCCGGCGTGGCCAAGGTTGCGGGCCGAGTACCGGGCCGGCTTCAACGACCTGAGGATGAGCGAGCCGAACGGCACCGCACCGTGGCCGCGGCGGCCGGCCTCGGCGGCGACCGAGCGCGACGCCTCGACCGCAAACTGCCCGGCGGCCCCCGGTCCCATTTCGTCGACCAGCGCCGGCGCAGGAAGCTCGAGCGATGCGAGCTGTCCGGCCAGACGGACGATCCGTTCGGGGTCGGGCTGCTCGTGGACCCGGTAGAGGGTCGGGGTTCGGCGCTGCAGGAGCAGCTCGGCCACCTGCTCGTTGACCAGCACCATCAGATGCTCGATCAGCCGGTGGGCCTCGGTCTGGACATCGGCGGTGGCCGATGTGACGTTTCCTTCGCCGTCAAAGCAGAATCCCGGCTCGCTCGACGTGACATCGAGGCGGGTACCGGACTTGCGCTCGACGAGCAGGGCCGAGGCGGCCCGGGCCAGTCGGATCGCTTCGGCGACTTCTCCCGGTGGACGCTCGCGCCCGGCGAAGACCTGATCGAGCTGCTCGTAGTCGAGACGCGCATCGGAGACGATGCGGCTGCGGTAGAAGGAGGCTGAGACCACCTCGCCAGAGCCCGAGAGCAGGATCTCGGTGGTCACAGCAAGGCGCGGCTCGCCTGGAGAGAGCGAGCAGACGCCGGCGCTCAGCACCTCAGGCAACATCGGCTCGACCGAGGTCGGCACGTAGACGCTGTTGGCGCGCTTCCAGGCGAGCGCTTCGAGGTTCGAGCCCGGCTGGACGTACGCGGCGACGTCTGCGATGTGGATCCACAGCCTCACCGAGTCCCCCTCGGCCTCGGCCGACACCGCATCGTCGAAATCCCTGGCGGTGGCAGGATCGACGGTGAAGGTGGCCAGCCCGGTCAGGTCACGACGCTCGAGCGAAACGACAGGGTCGGCGGCCGCCGCTTCGGCTTCGGCCTCGATCGCCCCGGAGAATCCACGTCGGCGAAGCCTTTCCAGCGCCAGGGCCTCGCAAACGTCGCGGGCGTTGTCCGCCCGGCCCAGGTCACGAAGCAGTCGGGCCCGGCCACCCCTGAACTCGACCCAGCCGATCTGTCCTTCTTTCGTCCTGATGTTGCGGTCTAGAGCCACCTGCTCGCCTGGCTCGAAAAGCGGCTTCGCGACGGTGAAGCGGCCCCGGCGGGCGAGCAGGGCGACGTGTCGCTCACCCGAGCGCCCGCGTCCCCGGGCGCGGCCCCCGGATCCGGAAGACGCCACTACGAGCCTTCGTTGGCGTCGACCTCGCCGTCGAGGACTTGGAAGGCCCGATCGAGCTGGAGGTCGCGTTTCGCGTTCGGGCGG
>JBBRVF010000289.1:0-2659 GCA_038247145.1 Solirubrobacterales bacterium
CCTCGAAGCCGCTGTACATGGAGAGCAGCAGGATGACCGAGATACCCGCGGCCGTCCACAGTCATGTCCGCCACAGCAAGGCACCCCCGGTCCAGCGGGCCGGTGGCGCCGCGCGGGTTCTCTCGACCGGGCTGGCAATCGTTCTTCCCGCAGCGGTCCTGCTCGCTTTCGCTGAGCTGTTCTACCCCGACCGATCTTCCGGGGCCAACGCGCTGCTGCTGTTCGCCTGGGCCACAGGCGCCTGGGTCCTCTACGGCTGGAGCGGGCGGCATTCCTCGCTCTCAGGCTCTCTGACCGGCGCCGGGCTGGTCACGCTCGCCGCGGGAGCCTACGTTCTGCTGCTCAGCTCGGTCAGCGAATTCATGGCCCCGGCCCTGGCCGGCGCCGGCCAGGCGGTGGTCTCGCCCTGGTGGGTCGCGACACTCTTCGCGGTCCTGCTGCTGGCCGGACTGAGCAGGCTGGCCGGCCCCGGCAGCCGGGTGGCCGACCTCCGCAAGACCGTCTACGTACTCGCGCTCGGGGCCGGTCAGGTGACCGAGACCCGTACGCCACCCGTCCGCTCCCCCAGGCCGGCCGCGGTCGCTTCCGGGGGCCTTTTGCCAGATTCCCAGGGAGCTCGATCGTGAATACGACAATGACCAGAACAGAAAGCGAAATCAGCTCGCCTGACGAGCGGGCCAGGCTCGTATCCGACATCAAGGTCGCCGCCGGTGTTCTCGCCCAGGCCTGGCCGATCGAGACCTTCATCGCCGTGAACCCGCTCGGCGGCTTCGAGAGCCTGCCTTTCGGAGAAGCCGTAAAGCAGGCCGGGGAGGTGCTCGGTGCCCGGGGCACCCTGGGAGAGGAGTCCTTCCGCGGCTTTCATGCCGACGGCCGCATCAACGACGAGGACCTTCGGGCGGCGCTCCACCGTCGGCTTCCGGAGGCGGTCGGCGCAGCGGCGATCGAGATCGGCGGACAGACCGTCGAGGCGGCAGAGCTGTTGATCGGCGACCTGCTCCAAGGTCCCCCCGCCCCGCCGCCGGCCCGTCGGGAGACGATGCTCAGCGAACGTCTTTCGCCCGGCATTGCCGGGGAAGTAGATGACCAGACCTCGAAGTGGTGCGCGGCCTTCCTCGATGCCGGCCAGGCCGCCTGGCAGATGCCCGGCCGCGAAAACGGCTTCTACGCCGCCTGGCGTGACCTCGCTCCGCGCGATCGCAAGCTACCCGCGGCGGCCCGGGCGGCGATGAAGGACCTCCCCGAACGCCCGGATGACGCCGTGCTCGCGGCTTTGTCGAAGCTGGGTGTGCCGCCTTCTTCGAGGCGCAGTTACCTGCGCGCTCACCTCACCCGCATGCCGGGATGGGCCGCTCACGTGCGCTGGCACGGCGAGCACGGCGGCTCGATCGATCTGGTCTCGCTGCTCGCGATGCGACTCTCGCTCGAAGCCGCCCTGCTCGGGGACGATTTTGCCGGCAGCCTCGGTGAAGGCGGAACAGGCTCGGCAGATGCCCGTGCTTTGACTGCTGCGCCGGGTTCCGCTCCGGCCGAACGCGCCCGGCTGCAGCTCGAACGTCTCGGCTTTGCCGGGTCCACCGAAGACGGCGCGGTCGAGGCGGTGGCCGCGGTTCTCGCCCTGATGCCGGCCGCAGAGAGACCGCTGGTCTGGCTGGACGCTTACGAGAGCCACTACCGGGATCCGCTGATCGTCGAGCTCTCCGGTGAGCCCGCGACGGGCAGCGAAGGGCGCCCGGCCGCACAACTGGTCTGCTGCATCGATGCCCGCTCCGAAGGCATCCGGCGTCACTTCGAGGGGACGGGCCCCTACGAGACGCTCGGCTTCGCCGGGTTCTTCGCGGTGGCGATCCGCTACCGCGACCTCGCGGGGGGAGAAGCCAGCTCGCTTTGCCCGGTGCTGCTCGAGGCCCGTAATGAGATCAACGAGGTCCCTGTCGGCGGCACCGGGGTTTCGGCCGAGCGCAGGCTCGCCGGCCTCCAGGCGATCTCCGGTGCCGAAGACAGCTTCCACGCCGCCGAGAGCAACCTGACCGCCCCCTACGTACTCGCCGAGACGACCGGCTGGGCTTCGGGGCCGGTGGCCGCGATCAGGACCTTCTCCTCGCGGCGCTTCGGGCGGATTCGCAGTCGCTTCCACAGCCAGGCTGCTCCGCCGGCACCGACCGTGCTTTCGGTCAACCAGGGATTCACCTACGAGGAGCGCAGCCTTTTTGCCGAGGTTGCGCTGACCATGATGGGCCTGACGGAGCACTTCGGCCGGCTCGTCCTGCTCTGCGGCCACGGCAGCACGACCGAGAACAACCCCTACGAGGCGGCCCTCGACTGCGGTGCCTGCGGTGGCAACCGCGGAGCGCCGAATGCCCGCACGGCCGCCGCGATCCTCAACGGCCCGGACGTGCGTGAGTACCTCGCGATCGGGGGGATCGACATCCCCGACGACACCTGGTTCGCCGCCGGCGAGCACGACACCGCGACCGACCGGGTCGCCCTGCTGGACCGCCATCTCGTCCCGGGAAGCCACCAGGCCGAACTCGATCGCCTCGAACAGGATCTCGGCAAGGCCGGTGCCGCTCTCAGCGCCGAGCGCTGCGGCATCATGCCGGGGGCCCCGAAGGAGCCAGGCCCGGATACCGCCGCCCGCCACGTCGAGGGCCGCTCG
>JBBRVF010000290.1:0-2657 GCA_038247145.1 Solirubrobacterales bacterium
CGACTGGTCGTGGACGAGGTCGAGGGCGATGCCCTGCTGCGAGTTGGCGACCAGGATTCGGAAACCCTGAAAGGTCTCTCACCAGTGGAGGAAAGCCCATGGGGCCAAGACGTCTGCTCGGTGAGTACTCGCAGCGGTCACGGTGTTCACCGGAACCCGACACGGTTGCTTCTGGAACGGGGCCGGCAAAGGGCTACCCGGCCCGGGAAACAGCTTGCATTCAGTTGAATACGTACAGAATCAGGAAAGCGGTGATCGCGAAGACGGCACCGGCGATGATCACGCCGCGATCCTCGGCGACGATGGCCGCGGTCGAGCGATCGTCCGAGCGGTCGTAGATCAGGTAGAGGTAGCGGAAGATTCCGTAGATCACCGGCGGCAGGGTCAGCATCATGCGACTGCCGACCAGCGGTGAATAGACGGTGTAGATCGCGTAGCTGATCACGGTGCCGGTGGTGACCATGGCGACCATCTGGTCGAGGAAGGGCAGCGAGTAGTGCTCGAGGACCGGCCGGCTACTGGTGCCTTCATGGAGTTCCGAAACGGCTTCCTGACGGCGCTTCGTGAAACCGAGGAAGAGAGCGAGCATGCCGGTGCAGAGGATCAGCCATTCGGAGGCGCTGGTCTCGACCGCTTCGGCGCCGGCCATCACCCTGAGTACGAACAGGGATGCCAGGGTCATCACGTCAATGATCACGACCTGCTTCAGCCCGAAGCTGTAGGCAACCTGAATCACGCCGTAACCGGCGACCATCAGGCCGACCTTCCAGTTGACGGCCGCGAAAGCGACGGCCAGGGCACCAACCGCCAGGAAAGCCGCGATCACCCAGGCCGAGCCGATCGAGAGCTGTCCGGCAGGGATCGGCCGGAAGCGTTTCTTCGGGTGGGCCCGGTCGAGTTCGACGTCGTTGAGATCGTTGATGAAGTAGCCGGCGCTCGAGATCGCGCAAAAGGCCGCGAAGGTGATCAGGGCCTGGCCGACCGCCCAGGGATCGTCGACCTGACCGGAGAACAGCAGCCCGGCGAAAACCAGGACGTTCTTGACCCACTCGTGGGGCCTGGCGGTCTTCACCGCGGCCCGCAGAGGCGAGCGTTCGGGGGCGGTCTGTTCGGAGGCGGGTGTATCCATGAAGTGGTGAGGACGAGTGCCGGGCGCCGGTCAGGCGGGCGCAGGAAGCAGCCGCAGCAGGCTACCGAGTCCGGCCGCGACGGGAGCGTGGCGCAAAGCCGATGATCCCGATATTGCCGCCCGTGAGGCGCGAAGCCGATCGGGCACTGCCGACGCTCAAGGGGCGATAGACCCCTCGAGCGTGGACACCTCCACCGTACAGTCCGGGACTGAGCCCTGGTCTCCCCTGCGCACTCAGCGCACGGGCGGCTGTCCGGGCCCGGGGTCGATCAGGACGCCGGGGTTGAGCATCGCGGCCGGGTCGAGTTCGGCCTTGGCGGCTTTGAGAGCGGCAGCGAAGGCATCCGGTCGCTGGCGGTCGTACCAGGGACGGTGATCGCGGCCGACAGCGTGGTGGTGGGTGATCGTCCCGCCCGCCTCGATGATCGCCTCGCTGGCGGCCTGCTTGATTTCGTCCCACTGCTCGAGCTCGCCCCCCCTCACGGCCGGAGCGATCACGGTGAAGTAGGGCGCGGCGCCGTCGGGATAGACATGGGTCAGGCGGCAGCTGATTCGCGGCGAGCCCTCTCCTTCGACCGGGGCACCGCCCACCTCGGCGACCGCGCGCCGCGTCGCCCGGTCGACCTCGGTGTGGAACTCTTCGAAGCGATCCCAGGTGACCGCGCTCTCGAAGGTCTCGGAAAGCACGCCGCAGCTGACGAAGGTGTCGCGCAGGTAGGGGGCCATGAGGAAAGCGTTTCGCCAGAGATCCGCCCCAGAGCGGACCTCGCTGTCGCCGCGACTGCCCTTGGCACCGCTGTCTTCGACGCTGCGATCGGAACCGCCGGGCTCGACCAGCTTGCGGGCGGCCACCTTGCCGCCATGGTCGGCGGCGCTCGCGATCGCCTGATCGAGCAACCCGCCGACCGGCACCTCGGCCGACTCAAAACCGAGCAAGAGAAGCGTCGCGCTGCCGTCTCCGGCGCCCATGGTGGCGGCTTCGAGCGGATCGATCAATCGGCAGTTGCTCGGCCCCAGCCTGGACTGGGCGATCGCCCGCACCGCCCCGACCGCCGTAGCGGCGAAGCCATCGAACTCGAGAGTTGCGCTCGCCTTGAAGACAGGCCGCGGACGGACCCGCATCCAGGCCTCGGTGATCACACCAAGAGTCCCCTCGGAGCCGATCAGCATGCGGTCGGGCGAGGGCCCGGCGCCCGATCCGGGCAGGCGACGACTCTGCCACTCGCCGGTCGGGGCGATCGCCCGGATCGACTCGACCAGGTCGTCGATGTGGGTCTCACCGGTAGCGAAATGGCCGCCGGCCCGGGTCGCGATCCAGCCGCCGAGGGTGGAGTACTCGAATGACTGCGGGTAGTGGCGAAGGGTAAGTCCTTCTGCCTTGAGCATGTCCTCCAGCGCGGGCCCTTTAATGCCGGCCCCGATGCGCGCCGCCAGAGAATCGCGATCGACCTCGAATACGGAGTCAAGTCGGCCGAGGTCGAGGCTGATCGTCGGGCGCTCCCGGTCGTCGAGCCTCGGTTCGATCCCG
>JBBRVF010000291.1:0-2654 GCA_038247145.1 Solirubrobacterales bacterium
GCCCGGGTCGGCCGCGACCGGATCAGGGAGGCGCGGGAGGCGGCAGATCCCGCCCAACAGTAAAGCCGTGGTTGAAGGTTAGGCTTCGCGCGTATACTGGCTCCCATGGCGACGTCCCACTGTCCCGAATGCGGGCACGTAAATCCGGAAGCAGCTAACTACTGCCAGAAATGTGGCACCTTCATCGGCATGCAGGATGGCGGTGATGAGGTGACGACAACGACCTACCGGGTCGGAGAAACCGGTGAGATCGAGGCGGTTGACATCGATGCCGAGGTCGAACTCGCCGGAGCTGCCCTTGTTATCCGCAGCGGCGGGGGCAGGGCGGGGGAGAGCTTCCCGATGAGCGGTGACCGCCTGGCGATCGGCCGCAGCCCCGAGGCCGGCGTATTCCTGGACGACGTGACCGTCTCGCGAAACCACGCCCTGCTGGTTAGCCGCCCCGACGGCACCTACATCGACGACCTGGGCTCGCTGAACGGGACATATGTGAACCGCAGCCGGATCGAATCCCAGAAGCTGGAAGACGGTGACGAGATACAGGTCGGCAAATACAAGCTCAGTTATCTGGAGAAGTGATGGCCGTTTCGGACCGCAAGGAAGTCTCCCCGGCCACCGACACACCGTCGGTCCGGCCTCGCAAGGCTTTGACCATCGGCGCGGTGGCGGCCGCCCTCAGCAAGGAGTTCGATGACGTCTCGATCTCCAAGATCCGCTACCTCGAGGACCAGAAGCTGGTCTCTCCCCGCCGGACCGCCGGGGGATATCGCCTTTACAGCCAGGCAGACGTCGATCGCCTGCGAACGATCCTGAGGCTTCAGCGGGACGAGTTCCTGCCGCTTCGGGTCATCCGGCAGGAGTTGTCGGGGGGCCCTTCGGTGAGCGTTCTCTCCGGGGGACCGAGCAGTTCAAACAGTTCCCGGCGGGCCAAACTCATCGGTACGAGCAGTTCCCGCTTCCGGCTCGAAGACGTGATCGAGGAGACCGGCGCCAATCCTGACTTCGTACGCGAACTTGCCGAGTACGGCCTGGTTGAACCGCGAACCGAATCCGGTGCACCGGTCTACGACGAAACCGACGTGGAGATCGTCAGGGCGGCAAACGAACTCGCCAAGTCCGGAGTCGGGGCTCGCAACCTCCGCTTGTTCAAGACCTCGGCCGACCGCGAGGTACAACTCATCGAGGCACTGCTGGCGCCGAAGTTCGCCTCGCGCAACCCCCAGCGCCGCAAGGAGGCGGTCGAGACGCTCGAACGCATGGCATCGGTTCTGAGCGAACTCAAGCATGCCCTCCTGGTGAGGGATTTGCGCCGGCTCTCCGGTAGCTGAGGCAGGCTTCCGTGCCTTCGGTCACCCGCAAGCGAGTCATTCCGGCATCCCCGGAGCAGGTATTCGATCTGGTCTCCGACCCGCGCCGTCTCACCGATTGGTGGCCCAGGGTGGTCAGGGTCGAAGACGTAGCCGGCAAGCCCGGCGCCGAGCGGACCCGTTGGACCAACATCCTTGCGGCCGACTCGGGCCGCAAACTCCGCCTCGACTACTGCTGCCTGGGGTCGGAGCGGCCGCGACGCTACGAATGGGAACACGAACTGGAAGGCACGCCGTTTGCCGACCACATGCTCAGCCAGACCACCGAGGTTCTGCTCGAACCGGCACCGGAGGGCACAGCGATGAGAATCACCTCCACCCACACCCTGCGGGGAACCGCCAGACTGGCCGGATTTGCGATGAAACGGAGCCAGAAGGACATGCTCGAGGCCGCTCTGAACCGGCTCGAGGCGCACTTCTCCGGCGATCCCGGCTGATGCCGGGGCCGCGCCGAGATACACGGTGGTGGGGCTGGGGTGATCCCGCCGAGCCGAGCGACCTCCCGACCGGCGCCGAGCGGCTGTTGGCCGACTTCGGAGTCGAGACCAAGGTGACCGGCGAGATCCCCGACCTCGATTCAGTCGAGCTTCCCGAGGCGGCCGCCCTACCGGAGAGCGTGCTCGACGCGGCCGGCCGGCAGAACGTCTCGATCTCGGACGAGGATCGGCTGCGGCATTCGGGTGGTCAGAGCCTGGCCGACCTGGTCGAGCGCCGTTCCGGCCGGATCGCCGATGCCCCGGATGCAGTGGTCAGCGTCAACTCCGCCGAGCGTCTGCTGCCGCTGCTGGAGGCCTGCGCCGGCGCCTCAGTGGCGGTCGTGCCGTTCGGAGGCGGAACCAGCGTTGTCGGAGGGGTGAGCCCCGGCAGGGGCGAGTTCGAGACCGTGATCAGCCTCGATACGGTCAATCTGCGCGGGGCCGCAGTGGACCCCGTTTCGATGACCGCCAGGCTGGGAGCAGGTCTCAGAGGGCCTGAGGCCGAAGCCCTGCTGGCCGAATCCGGCTTCACTCTCGGCCACTTCCCCCAGTCATTCGAGTATGCGACCATCGGCGGCTTTGCAGCGACCCGGTCCGCCGGCCAGTCCTCGAGCGGCTACGGCAGGTTCGACTCGATGGTGAGCGCGATTCGAATGGTCTCACCGGCCGGCGAATTGTCGACCCTGCAGACGCCCCATACCGCGATCGGCCCGTCGCTGCGCGAGCTGATCGTCGGCTCCGAAGGCGCCTTCGGGGTGATCCCCGACGTCGAAGTCAGGATCAGACCCCTGCCTCAAGCGAGGCGCTACGA
>JBBRVF010000292.1:0-2642 GCA_038247145.1 Solirubrobacterales bacterium
GGCACGGACCTACGGCCTTCGCGCAGTGGTCACCGCGGCCGGTATCGCGCTGATCGGCCTGCCGACCGTATTCGCCGCGGGCCAGTTCTTCTCCCCCGACCAGGGTCCGCTGACCTCGGGTCAGGAGATGGGCAACCTGATCGGCCCGCTCAGCCTCGCCCAGTACGCCGGACCGTGGCCGGTCGGGGACTTCCGGCTCGAGCCCGACCCCGCCTGGTTGACCACGCTGCTTGTCGCGGCGGCGCTGATCGCCTTCGCCCTCGGTCTGTACGGCGCCGTAGTGAAGAAGGCCTGGGGGCTGTTGCTGCTGGTCGGCGGAACCGGACTCGGCTCCCTGATCGTCTGGCTGGTCGGCTCGCCCTGGGTCCAGGGCAAGGCGCTGGCGACCGGCACGGCGTCCTTCCTGCTGCTGGCGATGGTCGGCATCGCAACCCTGTTGAGGGAGCCGCGACTGTTTGCCGGCGGGAGGCGGTCGGCCGGCGGGTCTCCGGCCGTGCCACCGGATCTGCTCAGAACCCTTCGGATCGCCGGCGCCTTGCTCCTGATCGTGCCCGGAGGGGTGCTGGTCTCGAACGTGCTCGCCTACGACGAGGCCTGGCTGGCGCCGCGTGCCCAGCTGGCCGAACTGGAAGAGGTCGGCGAGCAGTTCGCCGGCCAGGGCCCTGCCCTGATGACCGAGTACCACCCTTACGGGGTGCGCCACTTCCTGCGTCGGCTCGACGCCGAAGGCGCCTCGGAGTTGCGCCGCCGGTTGATCCCGCGCCGCGACGGAACCGAAGCCGAGAAGGGAGCCTGGAGCGATACCGACGAGCTCGTGCTCGATCCCGCCCAGGAAGGTCTGCTCACCTACCGGACCCTCGTCCTTCGGCGCAGCCCCTGGCAGAGCCGGCCGCCTTCGCCCTATGAACTGAGCCAGAGCGGCGAGTACTACGAAGTCTGGCAGCGGCCGGAGGGCTTCGACCCCGACGACCTGATCGTCCACCGCCCCTTCGGCGTCCGGGGCGACCCCGGTGCTGTCGCCCGCTGCGCGCAGATCGCGTCGGTCGCCGCCAGGGCCGGCGCGGGTGGCATCGTCGCGGCGGCACCGGCGCCGACAGTCGCCACTGCCGAATTCACCGACTTCCCGAGCGACTGGGTACCCGACCCCGCCGCCGCCACGGTCACACCGCTCAGCGACGGCACCGCCACGGCCGAGCTGACCCTGCCTTCATCCGGAGAGTGGCAGGTGTGGATCGGAGGCTCGGCTCGTGGGCAGGTGTCGGTGACGGTCAACGGCATCGAAGCCGGGTCCGTTCGAAACCGGCTCAATAACAACTCCCAGTTCATCGAGCTCGACCGGCTGCAGCTCGAGCCCGGGGTCCGAAAAATCGAGGTCACCTACACCCAGGGCGGTCTGCCCCGACCCGGGACCGGTGCCTACCCCTTCGGCCTCGGCCCGGTTGTGCTGGCCGAGGCGGGCTTCGAGAATGACGTCGTGAGGCTTCCCGCCTCCAGTTTTCGCCAGCTATGTGACCGCCGGCTGGACTGGGTCGAGGCGCTTCGCTGAACCTGGACCGGGGCGGGAAGTGCCCACTTCGTCGACGGTCCCCGCCTGTTGCATCTTCAACTCGCTGGAAGAAGCGATTCGGCCTCCGTCGGCGGGCTGCCAACCTCTAGCACCCGCGCCGGACACGAGCACTCGCAGGGCGCCGGAAACCGCTATTCTTCCGGGTCGTCCTCGCCCCTTGGCCGAGGTTTTTATTTTGTAGAGGGCAACGCGCCCGAGAGTTGAGGAAACATGGCACGCGGAGATGTGCGTATCGCGGTGACACTGGCATGTGAGTCATGCAAGCGCCGTAACTACCAAACGAATAAGTCGAAGCGCAATACCCCGGACCGGATCGAGATCCGGAAGTACTGTCGATGGTGCGGAGACCACCAGCCGCACAAGGAAACGCGGTAGTGGCGAAGTCCCGGGCACAACGCAAGGCTGAAAAGCGCGCGCGCGAGGCTGCCGAGCAGGCAAAGCGCGAAGAAGAGTCGCAGGCCCAGCACGACACGCAGGTTCCGAAGTCCGGCGAGGTCGCCGAGGTCGAAGCGGTCGAGGCCGGAATCGCGGCCGGAGCCCCGGAGAAGGACCTGGAGACGCCCGACGCCCCCAAGGGACTGAGTTCGAAAGACGAGAAGCGCCAGAAGAAAGAAGCCGAAAAGCGCCGCAAGGCCGAACAGAAGAGGCAGGAAGAGCAGCTGCTCGCCAAGCGTGCGAAAGCTGCGAAAGGAGAGCGCAAGCGGGGCGGAGTGATCGCCTTCCTCTCCTCCTGTATCGCCGAACTGAAGCGGGTCCAGTGGCCCAACCGGGATACGCTGATCCAGGCGACCGCGGTCACCCTGGTCTTCGTAGTCGTCGCAGCGGTCTACCTCGGAGTCGCCGACATCATCGCCAACTGGCTGGTCCAGAGAGTTATCTAGCTAAGGAAAACATGTATCGCTGGAACGTCATCAACAAATACTCCGGCAACGAGAACAAGGTCAAGCACAAACTCGAGCACCGCTTCGACACGATTGGGCAGAGCCATAGTGTTCGCCAGGTCCTGGTTCCGACCGAGCAGTTTTCAGAGATCAAGCAAGGACAGAAGATCCTGTTCGAAAAGCGCAACATTTAC
>JBBRVF010000293.1:0-2629 GCA_038247145.1 Solirubrobacterales bacterium
GGTCTCTTTCGGCTGCTCGCCGACGATCAATCCGGAATGAACGTTCGGGCAGGACACGTTGAGTTCAATACCGGCAACGCCCGGGACCTCGGAGACGGCTTCGACCAGGGCAGAAAACTCCTCGGCACTGTCGGCCATGACCGAGACGATCAGCGGGACCGGCAGCCCGACCAGTTCGAGCAGGTCTCGGCTGACGAAGCTCTCGAGGCCGGGATTGGGCAGGCCGATCGAGTTGATCATTCCCGACGGGGTCTCCCACAGCCTGTTCGGAGGGTTACCCGCCCGCGGCGGGCCGGTGATCGTCTTCGAAACGAAGGCCGAGAAAGGGAAGTCGCGTTCGAAGGCATCGCCGAAGGCGCGGCGGGCGGCGATCGCGTCGTAGGTGCCGGAACCGTTGAGCACCGGTCCTTCGAGTTCGATCCCGCAGAGCTCCGTGCCGAGGTCCATTCAGGCCTCCCCGGGCATCGCGGTCGCGATCCGGTCGCCGCGCAGCACCGGGCCATCGACGCAGAGGCGCAGGTAGCCGCCGTCGGACTTCGGCACGGCGCAGCCGACGCAGGCGCCGAAACCGCAGGCCATAGGCGACTCCAGGGCCAGCTCGACAGGCACGTCGCGCTCGCCGCACATCCGCCTCACCGCCTCGAGCATCGCCGGCGGACCGCAGGAATAGACGACGGCCCCGCCTGGGTCGTCGCCGGCAAGGATCACTTCGAGCAGGTCGGTCACGTAACCCCTGTGGCCACCGCTGCCGTCCTCGAAGGCCAGGCGGGTCTCTTCGCAGCCGAACAGGGTCTCGACCGCCCCGGAATGGCCGCGGTCCCTGAAGCCGAGCAGGGTGCGGGTGGGCAGGCCGCGGCCGACCAGCTCCCGGCGCAGCACGGCCATCGGGGCGATGCCGATGCCACCGCCGACCAGCACCGCGCCGACCGCCGACCGGTTCAGCTCCTTTGGCATCGAGAACGGGTTGCCGAAGGGCCCCGCCAGCATGCAGCCGTCGTCCTTGCCGAGCCGGCTGAGCCGGGCGGTGCCGGGTCCGACCACGTCGATCAGGAACTCGAGCCGCAGACCGCCCTGCTCGCCGCTCACCCTGGCAACCGAGATCGCCCTCGGCAGGTAAGGCCGGCCGGAGGAGCCCTGCCACTCTCCTTCGGCGGCCAGCATGTAGAACTGGCCCGGCGCGGGACGTGGCCCGACCCGGTCGAGCAGGGTGAATATCCGGTAGCCGCCGTCATCGACCGCGGCGCTCACCTCGCAGGAACGCCTGCCGAACGGAGCCAGCGGCCGCTCAGCCGGCATGGAGTTCCTGCAGTGAGTAGACCTCCCCGGGGCCCTTCTGGCGGGCGATGATCGCCCTCACCGCAGCCGAGGCCCCGGTCATCGTCGTCAGGCTGGGGATGCCGTGGCGGATCGCCGTCGAGCGAATCTCGTAGCCGTCGGCCCTTGCGCCGGAACCGGTCGGGGTGTTGATCACCAGGTCGCAGCGGCCCTCTTCGATCAGGTCGACCACGTGGGGCGAGCCTTCGGCGATCTTGTTGATCGTCTCGACCGGTACGCCCATCCTCGAGATCGCCTGGGCGGTGCCGCCGGTCGAGACGACGTCGAATCCGAGGTCATGGAACCTGGCGGCCAGCTGGGTGGCGGCAGGCTTGTCGGTATCGGTGACCGAGATGAAGACGGTGCCGGCATCGGGGAGATCCACCCCGGCCGCCGCCTGGGCCTTGCCGAATGCGGTCGGGAAGTCGGGCCCGATTCCGATCACCTCGCCGGTCGATTTCATCTCCGGGCCGAGCACGGAGTCGGCTCCCTGGAAACGGGCGAAAGGCAGTACCGCCTCCTTGACGCTGACGTGGCTGCCGTTGGCTACGGGCAGCTCGAGGTCGGACAGCTTCTCACCGAGCATGATCCGGGTCGCCAGCTTGGCCAGCGCCGAGCCGATCGCCTTGGAGACGAACGGCACCGTGCGGGAAGCCCGCGGATTGGCCTCGATCACGAAAAGCCCGCCCTCGGCGATTGCGAACTGGATGTTGATCAGTCCGATCACGCCCAGCTCGAGTGCGATCGCGGCGGTCGCTTCGCGGATTTCGTCGAGCATTTCGTCGCCGATGCTCATCGGGGGGATCACACAGGCCGCATCGCCGGAATGGACACCGGCTTCCTCGACGTGCTGCATGATGCCGGCGACGCAGACCTCTTCCCCGTCGCAGAGCGCATCGACATCGACTTCGATCGCGTTCTCCAGAAAGCGGTCGAGCAGCAGCGGATGCTCGGGGGAAGCCTGCACCTTCTGTTCGAGGTAGGTGTCGAGATCGCCACGCGAGTAGCAGATTTCCATCGCCCTTCCGCCCAGCACGAACGAAGGTCTGACCAGCAAGGGGTAGCCGACCCGCTCGGCAACCTCGAGCGCCTCTCCGGCCGACATCGCCGAGCCGTAGGGCGGCGGCTTGATCCCGAGCCGGTCGATCAGGGCGCCGAACTTGCTGCGGTCCTCGGCCGCGTCGATTGCCTCGACCGGGGTTCCCAGCAGCGGAATGCCGGCGTCCTTGAGTCCCTGGGCCAGCTTCAGCGGGGTCTGGCCGCCGAACTGGACGATCACCCCTTCCGGCTTCTCCACTTCGCATACGGCCAGCAC
>JBBRVF010000294.1:0-2621 GCA_038247145.1 Solirubrobacterales bacterium
CCGCTTCAAACGGTCGAGCGATTTCGTCGTACTGGAAGTGACCTTCGTCCTCGACCCCTCGCCCGAATCGGCCCCGGTCGCCTACCAGCAACTCGCCGATGCCCTGGGCATTGACGTGGGCAGCCGGGCCCCGCTGGCGGCGGTCCGGGAGACGGTGCTTGAGCTTCGACGCTCGAAGAGCATGGTGATCGACCCGGACGACCCCGATTCGGTCAGCGCCGGTTCCTTTTTCACCAACCCGGTGCTCGATCCCGAAGAGATGGCCGGCCTCGAACGCCGGGCAGGCGAGCTGCTCGGGCCGGATTCTTCGCCCCCGGCCTGGCCGACAGACGATGGCCGGTTCAAGACCTCGGCTGCCTGGCTGATCGAACAATCGGGATTCTCACGGGGCTATGGCGCAGGCCCGGTGGGCCTTTCCCGCAATCACACGCTGGCCCTGGTAAACCGCGGCGGCGCTACGACCGGCGAGCTGGTCGCCTTCGCCCGGGAGATCGCCGACGGGGTCCGCGTCACTTTCGGCGTGATCCTCGTTCCAGAACCGGTTTTCGTCGGCCACTCGTGGTGAACGCTGCTTCCCGCCGACCGGGGCAAGTGGCTATCATTCAATTCCGACCGCAACAATCGGCTTAGGTAACGCCTGACACAAACATGAGCACTGAAGAAACCACAAGAGTCACCGTCTGCCCGGCCTCCGAACTGGGCCCCGGTGAGCGCGTGATCATCGAGCACGAAGGCGAACCGATCGCCGTCTTCAACGCCATCGGAGAACTCTTCGCCATCGAAGACCGCTGCTCCCACGACGACGGGCCGCTTGCCGAGGGCGAGTGGAGCCCGGTCGACTGCACCGTTGAATGCCCGCGACACGGTTCGATCTTCGACCTTCGTACGGGCAAGCCCAAGACTTTGCCGGCCTTCCAGCCGGTCCGCACCTTTCCGGTCGAGATCATCGACGAAACAATCACCCTGGAGGTTTGAAAATGGCCACCGCCGAAGCAATTGCCGAGAAAAAGGCAGTCGAAGGAATCAACTCCGACTACAAAGAGAAGTTCGGCTTCAGTGACTCCGAAGCCGGCTACGCCTACAAGGCCCCCAAGGGCCTGAATCGCGAGATCGTCGAATCGATCTCCGAGTACAAGAACGAGCCCGAGTGGATGCGCGAGTTCCGCCTCAAGGCCTACGAGAACTTCGAGAGCCGCCCCAACCCGCAATGGGGCGGCGATCTCGACCAGATCGATTTCAACGACATCCATTACTTCGTGCGCGCTTCCGAGAACAACAGCCGCGACTGGTCGGAAGTCCCCGAGGACATCAAGAATACCTTCGACCGGCTCGGCATCCCCGAGGCCGAGCGCAAGTTCCTGTCCGGCGTCGGCGCGCAGTACGAATCCGAGGTCGTCTACCACCAGGTCAACGAGAAGCTCGAAGCCCAGGGCGTCATCTTCACCGACATGGACACGGCGCTTCGCGAGCACGAAGACATCATCCGCGAGCACTTCGGCACGATTATCCCGCCGAACGACAACAAGCTGGCGGCGCTGAACTCGGCCGTCTGGTCGGGTGGATCGTTCGTCTACGTGCCCAAGGGCGTCAAAGTCGAGATGCCGCTGCAGGCCTACTTCCGGATCAACACCGAGAACATGGGCCAGTTCGAGCGCACCCTGATCATCGCCGAGGAAGGCTCCGAGGTCCATTACATCGAGGGCTGCACCGCCCCGGTCTACTCCTCGGACTCACTCCACTCGGCCGTGGTCGAAATCATCGCCAAGGCCGACGCCAAGGTTCGTTACACGACCGTCCAGAACTGGTCGCAGAACGTCTTCAACCTGGTCACGAAACGGGCCGTCGCCCATGAGCGCGCGACCATGGAATGGGTCGACTGCAACCTCGGATCGAAGCTGACGATGAAGTACCCGTCGATCTATCTGCTCGGTGACGGCGCGCACGGTGAGATCCTCTCGATCGCCTTCGCCGGTAACGGCCAGCATCAGGATGCCGGCGGCAAGATCATCCACGTCGCCCCGAACACGACCTCGTCGGTCTTCGCCAAGTCGATCTCCAAGGACGGCGGACGCTCGACGTACCGCGGTCTACTCGAGATCGCCGGTGGCGCGACCGGAACTCGTTCGAAGGTCGTCTGCGACGCGCTGCTCCTCGACGAGGACTCGCGTTCCGATACCTATCCGACGATCAAGGTCGACGAATCCGATGCCGACATGGGTCACGAAGCAACCGTCTCCAAGGTCGGCGACGACATGCTCTTCTACCTTCAGTGCCGTGGCCTGAACGAAGAAGATGCTTCGAAGATGATCGTCAACGGGTTCATCGAGCCGGTCACCAAGGAGCTGCCGATGGAGTATGCGGTCGAGCTGAACCGTCTGATCGAGCTGCAGATGGAGGGGAGCATTGGCTGACGCGACCATCTCCGAACCGCGCTGGCTGGCTGAGCGCCGCCAGAAAGGTGCCGAGCTGGTCGAAAGCCTTCCCCTGCCCGACAGGAAGACCAAAGGCTGGGAATTCACAAACCTGCGCAAGCTGAAGCTGGACTCGTACGAGAACGCTCCGGCCGACGTCGAGATCTCGGGCGGCAACGACGACGTCGTTGTCCTGCCCCTGGCCGATGC
>JBBRVF010000295.1:0-2608 GCA_038247145.1 Solirubrobacterales bacterium
AGTTCGACACGGTTGCGCCTTCGGCACCTGCGATCCAGACGCCATAGTCCCACCTGATGAGCGTCAGGTCATTGATCGAGACGTCGTTTCCCGTTACGTAGAGACCGATCGGGAAAGGTTCCGAAGACACGTTGCCTTCAAGAATGATCTGCTGTGGATCGGTATTGCCGTCGATGGTCATCGGCGTGGTCAGGTCCGGCAGGTCCGGGTCTGGCTGGATCACGTGGCTTGGGGTCATGCTGGTTATCGCGAAGCCGATCACGTCCGGTCCCGAACCGGCAGCACACTCTCCGGCCACGGATCCGCTGGTCAGATCGGTGTTCGCGGACGTGATTGCCTCGCGAAGCGTGCAGGTGCCGTTATCGACCTCCCCGTCCCCGGTTCCGTTGACCGTGATCGTCGCGGCACCGGCCGATCCGCAGATCACCAGCACCAGAAGTCCCACCAGGGGAAGCAGCAGGCCCCTTGCCTTTGCAGTGCCGACCCTCTCACCAAGACCCATCTCCGCGTCCCCTCTACTGTCGCCCGATGTCCGTATACCCACCCTAACCCGACGGTGGCCTCCGGGTTGCGGAGCCGGCCCGGTTTGTCAACCGATCGCGACTGCCCTAAGATTAGTCGCGTTCAGATGAATACGCCGAATCCGGTTTCCATGTGAAACCGGAGCGGGGGACCCAATGGAGGATGGTGAGAGCCGACCTCCCGGGGCGAATCGGACCTCGGTCCGTAGCGCAGCTTCTTCAGCGCGAGCCCGACAGCTAACCCCGCAGGCATGACGAAGAAGGAGGTTCCATATGGATCTGAATAACCAGTTGATTGATCCGGTCGTGGAGGTGACGGGCGCTCGCGCCGTATTCGCCTATGCGATCGGTGGCATCGTCGGGACGGCGATCGCACTGCCGGTGCTGATCGGCGTCTTCGGCGTCTGAGCCACACGGTTCCGGCCCGGTCTCTCGAGACCGGGCCGGGGTGCCGTGCTCTGGCGGGAGGTCAGCCACGCACCCGCACAGTCGCCGGCCGGGAGTTCGCCGGCAGGTAAGGGAAATCCTGGGACGGCAGCAGGGTCGCCCGAAGGCGGATCTTCGCCAGGCCCGTGATGTAGCGGAAGCGGTAAGAGGCGCGGTATCGCCCGAAGCGATCGGTCCGGGTCACCAATACCGGCCGCCAGGACTTCGTACTGCGTTCGAAGTAGCGGATTGCCACCACGCTGCCTCGCGAAGGGTGCCGCGCCGGGCCGGACCTGACCCTCCCCCGGAAGCGGACCTTCTGCCCTGTCTTCAGCCTGGTCGGTTTCGCCTTGAAGCCGAGAGAACCCTTGACCCCCAGGCGCAGCGACCCTGCCGACGATTCCGAGTGGCGCCGGTCCCCGGCGAAGCTGACCGCGACGCGGCGCGAGGTCCCGGGCGCGAGGTTCAGCGCGAAGCCGCCGTCGGAACCGGTGCGCAGCAGACGGACCGCCCTGCCGGACCTCGCCCCGGCACCGGGACGCTGCAGAACCGAGACCGTGACCCCGCCGACTCCACGACCGCCGTCGCCGGTCAGGCGACCGCGCAGCTTCGCCGGCTTGCCGAACGGGATGTGGATCGAGCGACCACTTGTGCGAGGGCCGACCAGCCTCGCGTCGAGCCTGGTCTCGTCCTTCAAAGGTGCCTTCAGGACCAGCTTCGTCCCGTCCGGCCGACGGTCCGAAATCGTCTCGTTTCCGGCCAGGTCACGGACCCGGGTTCGGATGTCGTAACGACCCGGCGGCAGGTCATCCGAAGAGAAAGTCGCGCTGAGAGAGCCGTTCGCGCCTTCGGACTCGAAGCGGGTCGCAAGGTCCCGCCATTCGCCACCGCCCTGACGGTGATAGGAGATCACCCCGCCGGCGGGGCCCGAGTGCTCGTCGCTGATCGTGGTCCTGAGCAGTTCGGGGGTCTCCGCTTCGGGGTGAAGAAGGAACGCAACCGGATCGACATCATCGAGGCGAAGCGTCGCTGCGGAGCTTGCCGCCGGATTCTCATTGTCGGCGGCATCGACCAGCCAGACGGCCACCTGGTAGCTCCCGGCGCCCGGCACGGTCAGTCCGGCCAACTCCTCGGCGCTTCCCGCCCCGAGTACGCCGGAGTCGAACGAACCCGGACCGGTGATCCGGTACCTGAGCCCGGCGATCGGCGCGGCGACTCCCTGGTCGGGATTGGTCCACTTCAGGGCGAACGAGTTTCCCGACCGCCAGTCGTCACCGCCGACCACGCCGAGGCCGCGAGGTGCGGACGGGGCGTTGTTGTCGGTTCGGAGGATCGCCGGGGTCGAACAGCCCCGGCTCCCCGCGAAGTCGGTCGCGCAGCCGGTGACCTCGTGAGGGCCGTCGCTGAGCCGGTTCGTATCGATCGTGTGGCTGCCCGCGGCCGCGGTCCCGCAGGGCTGCATCTTCCTGCCGCGCCACTGGCCGGCGATCCGGTCGATGTCGCAGGGGTGCTCGGTCACGGCCCGGGTCGCTCCGTCAACCACGGTCTCGGCGTAGCGCAGGCCGGAACCGACGTCGGCGCCGGTCCAGGTGAAGCCCTGAACTCCGCGCAGCCAGCCTCCGGAACTGAAGGCCCCGCTCAGAGAGGCGGTCGGCGTGACC
>JBBRVF010000296.1:0-2608 GCA_038247145.1 Solirubrobacterales bacterium
GAAGCCCGCGAGGCGGCCGTCGAATGGCTGCGTGGACAGATTTCAGCGCTCAGGCAGGAAATAGCCAAGAGCGTTTCGCCCGAGGCCGGAGGCGGTTCCTGATGGGCCTTTTCGGTCGAGGCGGGCAGAGCGGACGCGAACGGCGCGCGATGAAAGACCACCTGGTCGAGCTCGACGACCTGCGCCGCAAGCAGCTGAGCGCACTCGGTGAACTTACGGTGGAAATGGCCGATGCCGGGCGCTTCGACCGCGACCGGCTGAGCGAGCAGGCTCGCGAAGTAGTCGGGATCGAGCGAGAAGCAGACCTGATCGCCCGCGGCCTCGAAGAAGGGCTGACCCTCGGGGAGCTCGAGGATCTCGCCCGCAGCGACGACGGGCCGGCGACCGACCCCGGCAAGTAGTCGTTGAGGGATCCGGCGGAAGCCCATCCATCCGGACCCTTCGACCTGGCCGTCGTCGGGGCGGGCGCTGCCGGTCTCTGGGCGGCGATCCGGGCGGCCGAGCTTGGCGGCAGGGTCTGCCTGATTTCCCGCAAGCCGCTGGCCGAGAGCGCCAGTTTCTGGGCTCAGGGCGGCCTGGCGGCGGCCCTCGATCCGGACGATTCCCCTGCCGACCACGCCGCCGATACGATCGCCGCCGGCCGCGGACTGTGTCACACCGAAGCGGTCAACATCCTCACCCGGGCCGCCCCCGATGTGGTCGGCGACCTCGTTTCCAGGGGTATGAACTTCGACCGTGACGAGTCCGGCGAGCTCGAACTGGCGCTCGAAGGAGGCCACAGCAAACGACGGATCATTCACTCCGGAGGCAGCCAGACGGGACGGGAGATCACTGGTTCCCTGGCCCGGATCGTCGCCGGTGAAGCAAACGTAACGGTGCTCGAGGAGACTTCCGCCCTGGCCCTGTGGAGCGACGGGCGGCGCTGTCACGGCGTTCTCACCGATCAGGGCAGGATCGCCTCCGGAGCAACTCTGCTTGCCACCGGCGGCGCTGCGGCCCTCTGGCGGCGCACCTCCAATCCCTGGGGAGCGATCGGTGCCGGTGCCGTACTCGCTTCTGCCGCCGGAGCCGAATTGGCCGACCTCGAGTTCTGCCAGTTTCACCCGACCTGTCTGTCTGCCCCCGGTACGCCTTCCGACGGGGCCCTGATAACCGAAGCCATCCGGGGAGAGGGTGCCGTTCTGCTGAACGCCGACAGCGAGCGCTTCACAGACGAGCTCGCTCCGAGGGACGACGTGACCGCGGCGATCCTCGCCCAGATCAACGCCCAGGCCGGTGCCGAGGTCAGGCTCGATCTGACGCGAATCGACGCCGCGAGGTTTCCGAGCGTGTTCTCGATGCTGGAAAAGGCCGGCTTCAGGCCGGCGGAGGAGCCGGTACCCGTATCGCCCGGAGCCCATTACGTCATGGGAGGGGTCGCGGTGGACCTCGAAGGCCGGACTTCGCTCGGCGGCCTTCTCGCCGCCGGCGAATGCGCCTGCACCGGTATCCACGGGGCCAACCGGCTGGCCTCGAACTCACTCACCGAATGCTTCGTCTTCGGCCAGCGGGCGGCCGCCGCCGGCTTGGAGATGAGCATCTCCAAGTCCCCGCCCGAACCTCCAGACTGGCGCTTCGACCCGCCGACCCGGGCGACCCGCGAGGCGGTATGGCGACTGGCCGGCCCGGTGCGCCAGCCGGCCAGGCTGCGGCAGCTCGCCGAAGACCCGTATCCGCTTGCGAGGGCGATCGGGGCCGTAGCCCTCGACCGTCGTGAATCGCGCGGAGGACACCGCAGGAGCGACTTCCCGGCAACCGACCCGGCACTCGACGGCATCCACCTGATCTACCTCCCGGACGGCTCGATCGAGCCACGAAAGTGGGCTTGAGCGAGCCCGACCCGATCCGGGTCCGGGTGGCCGCCGGGGCCTTTGCCTCGATCTGCGAAGAAATGGGGGCGGCGCTGGTCAGGTCGGCCCACTCGGCCAACATCAAGGAGCGGCGGGACTGCTCTGCCGCCGTATTCGATCCTCAGGGCGAGATGGTCATGCAGGCCGAGCACATCCCCGTTCATCTCGGCTCAATGCCGGCATCGGTCAGCGCGGTCATCGGACGCGAGCACCGGCCGGGAGTCTCCTGGTTCCTCAACGATCCCTACCGCGGAGGCACCCACCTTCCCGACATCACGGTCGTCACTCCGGCCTTCGACCGGGAAGACCGCCTGATCGGCTTCGCGGCCAACCGTGCCCACCACGCCGATGTCGGCGGCAGCGTGCCGGGCTCGATGCCGGCAGACTCGAAACGGCTGTCCGAGGAGGGCGTCGTGATCCCGCCCCGGATACTCGATGCCGAGGCGATTGACGAGGTGACTGCGACGATGCGCCAGCCGGCTCAGCGGCGGGCCGACCTGCGAGCCCAGCTCGCCGCCAACCGGCTCGGCACCACCCGCCTGGCCGAGCTCTCGGTCCGGCAGGGGGGCAGCGGCTTGCTGGCCTCGATGGCAGGGGTCATCGAATATGCCGAAGCGCGCACCCGCGCCTGCATCGAGTCGATGCCGGACGGCATCCACACGGCGTCGGATGTCCTGGAAGGGAGGGAGGGCGATCTGGAACTGGAGGTGGCCGTCACA
>JBBRVF010000297.1:0-2601 GCA_038247145.1 Solirubrobacterales bacterium
CCTCGTCTAGTTTGGGCGGGGAATTCCCGCAGAAAGAACCTAGACGATGGCGACGGACCCGTGTGAAGACCGGCGATGGTCGTGCTTCATACTTTGAGACGACTTGAACCTGCGCTCGACAATCGCCGCGGTCGCTGTTGCTGCCCTGATCGGGTTCCTGGTCTGGGGCCTGGTGAATTCCGGTGACAGCGCGATCGCCACCGGCGAACCGGTGCCGGTCGCGACGCTGCCGACCCTGCCGCCAGGTGGCGAAGGATCGCTCGCCGACTTCCGCGGACAGTGGGTCCTGCTGAACGTCTGGGCTTCATGGTGCGTGCCCTGCCGGGAGGAGTCCCCCGCTCTGGATCGCTTCGAGCGCGAGAACCGGAACCGGATCAGCGTGCTCGGGATTGACACCCGGGATCTGACCGACGACGCGCTGGACTTCCTGGAGGAGTTCGACATCACCTACGCCCAACTCCGTGACGCCGACGGCGCGTATGCCGGCGATCTCGAGACGACCGGTGTGCCGGAGTCTTTCCTGATCGACCCGGAAGGCAACCTCGTGGCCCACTTCCCCGGGCCTTTCCGCAACCTGGGTGAAATCGAAGAGTTCGCCGCGCCTGCGCTCGACGCCGGTGGCGCGAGCGGCAACTCATGAGCACGCTGAGGACAGGCCCCGACTGTGCCAGATTGAGCCTGGCCATGCTGCTGATTGTCCTGGCGACAGCGGCGCTCCTGCCGGGGGCGGTTTCGGCCGAAGGAGCCGGTCAGCAGCAGGCAGGGCCGGCCGCAACGGTCTTGCCGCAGACCAGCCTGCCCGACCTCGAAGACGAGGTCATGTGCCCGATCTGCGGCACGCTGCTTGGAATGTCGCGGGCGCCGGCCGCCGAAAGGCAGAGGGTCTTCATGCGGGGGCTGATCGAGGAGGGCAAGAGCGATCAGGAGATCAAGGACGCGCTGGTGGCCGAGTACGGACCTCAGGTGCTCGCCCTGCCGGACGACGAAGACACCAACTTCTTCGTCTACGTGCTGCCCCTGGCGGGGCTGATCCTCGCCGCCCTGGCGGTATTCTGGGCGGCGATCCGGTGGCGCCGCAACCGCGGACCGGAGACGGCCCCGGGTGCCGGCGGTGCGGCGGCCGGTCCTTCAGGCGCCGATTCTTCCCGGCTCGACCGGGACCTGGCCGACTTCGACCGCTGATCCCTGGTTCACGGAGCGGTTCGCGAGCCGGACGGCTACATGCTGTCGGGGGCGGAGATTCCGAGCAGCTCCAGCGAGGTCCGCAAGGTTTCTGCGGTGCTGCCGCAAAGCGCCAGGCGGGCCGCCTCGAGGCCCTCGCCTTCGGCACCTACGACCTGACAGTCGCGGTAGAAGGCGTGGAAGGCGGCGGCGGTTTCAGTCGCGTAGGCGCAGATCCTGTGCGGCGCCCGGCGGGCGGCAGCTTCATGGACCTCGGCAGGGAAGGCGAGAAGGTTCGCGATCAGCGCCTTCTCGGCCGGATCGACCGGGGGTGCCGAGGCCGGCCCTGCGGCCGCACCCTCCACCGAGCCGGACCTCTCCGCCGCTTTCCGCAGGATGCTCTTGATCCGGGCGTGGGCGTACTGGATGTAGTAGACCGGGTTCTCGGAAGACTGCGACCGGGCCAGATCGAGATCGAGATCGATGGTGCTGTCGTGGCTGCGCTGCAGCATGAAGAACCGGGCGGCGTCGACCCCGATGTCGGAGACGAGCTCGTCGAGCGTGACTATGTCTCCCGCCCGCTTCGACATCTTCGTCCGCCGGCCGCCTTCGACCAGGTGGATCATCTGCAGGATCCGCGCCTCGAACTCGACCTGCCGGCCGAGCGAATGCACCGCCGCATCCATCCTGGCGACGTAGCCGTGGTGGTCGGCGCCGAGCACGTCCAGCAGCCTGAAGTGTCCGCGCTCGACCTTGTCGGCGTGGTAGGCGACGTCGGCGCCGAAGTAGGTGGGCTCGCCTCCCGAGCGGACCAGCACCCGGTCCTTGTCGTCACCGAACTCGGTCGTTCGGAGCCAGAGAGCCCCGTCCTGTTCGAAGGTGTGGCCGGCCTCGCGCAGGCGGTCGATGCCGCGCTCGACCAGACCCTGCTCGTAAAGCGACCTCTCAGAGAAGAAATCGTCCATTCCGACGCCAAAGGCCTCGAGCGAAGCCCGGATTGCGTCCACCATCCAGGCAACGCCCTGGCGGGCGAGGTCCTCCAGGTCATCGGGCGCCAGACCTTGCTCGCGTGCCCGTCCGGCCAGATCGTTGACGTAGTCACCCTGGTAGCCGTTCTCCGGCGGGTCCTCGCCCTGCATCCGGGCGGCTATCGAAAGGGCGAAGTTCTCGATCTGGCTGCCACCGTCGTTGACGTAGTACTCCGTGGTGACGGTGTGGCCGCTCGCCACCAGCAGCCTCGAGAGAGCGTCTCCGTATGCCGCGTGGCGCCCGGAAGCGGCAGTCAGGGGTCCGGTCGGATTGGCCGATACGAATTCCAGCAGAACCTGCTCGGGCTCGGCAGCCGGCGGCACCGAGGCTGCGCCGCCTGCGAGGTCGGAGACCGCCCCTCGATACCAGCCGTCGGCAAGGAACAGGTTGAGGAATCCGGGACCGGCGACC
>JBBRVF010000298.1:0-2599 GCA_038247145.1 Solirubrobacterales bacterium
CTTCGAAACTGATCGAGCTGATCGGACTGCTGGACACCTTCAGTCCGTGGTTCGCCGTGATCGAGCCGTGACCCGGTCCGACTCCGCTTTGCTCAGCGCCTGGGGGTCGTAGGCTGGAGCCTTGGTGTCCGGGATCTCGAAGTAGGGGGTCTCGACTCCGTCGAAGAAACCCCAGCCGCCTTTGTCTTCAACCCAGATCCGGACCCGGTTCAGTTCGAGTCCGCTGGCCTCGACATCAGAGCAGAGCAGCGTCACCTCACCGGGGGTGCTCGGCTCGACCGGTTTCACGGCGGTCAGCCACTTTTCGAGTTCTTCGTCCCCCATCGGTGCCACTGTCGGTCGATCCTAAACCCTGGGCAAAGTTGTTTTCAGGCCCCGCCTGCGGGTATAACAGGGGAGATGCCTGAGAGTCCTGAAGATCCGGAAGTCCAGTCGCCGGAAGCACCGTCTTCGGCGCCGGCAGGCGTAACGGCTGGCGATGAGGCTTCCGACGACCGGCCGCGCCGGGTACTGGTCGTGGCCGACGAACGCTTTCGAGGGGGGGAGTTCGCCGATGAGCTGCGGACGCACCTTCACGGCAGCAGCGAAAAGGTTGAAGTCTTCGTGATCGCTCCGTCCCTTGCTCATTCGGGGCTCGAGCATGAGATGGCTGACTTCGACGGGCCGATGCTCGAGGCCCGGGAGCGGCTCGACTGGATTCTGAAGGAGCTGAAGACTGTCGGAATCGAGGCGGTGGGGGAGGTCGGCGACGGCGATCCCACGGTGGCGGTCGGCGACGGTCTGCGCGAGTTCCCGGCCGACGAAATCATCGTCATCGGGCATGCGAAAGGTGGCGGGCGCAGCTACAGCGAGAAGGACCTCTGGAGCCGGCTGCAGCGAGATTTTGCCGAACCGATCACCGCGCTGATGGTCGAGCTGCCGGAGGAATCCGGCGCCGCCGGGGCTGTGGTCGGCGTCGAACACACGGCGGCCAAGGACCACCTCGACGAGGATGAGATCCTCACCTCGCGCAACTTCCCGCCGCTCCGCCGCCGCGACATCATCGGGATCCTGGTGGGATTCTTCGGGACCATCGCCCTCGGCATGATCGCCCTGGCCGCGGGAGTCAACGACGACGGCCAGATATCGGGGGCATCGGTAGCGATCCTGCTGATCGCAATCGGCGCCTTCCTTCTGAACGCGGCCAGCATAGTCGGCCTGCTGTTCTTCCAGAGTGTTCGATACGACGGCATCTGGGAGAAGTTCTTTGCCAACAGCTCACTCGTATACACGGTGGTCGGCCTGCTGGTGTCGATCCCGCTCTGGCTGCTCGCCACCTGAGCCTTTAACGAACCTTTCGTTTCTTTCGCGGCCTCACGGGTAGTTGGGTCGGTGAGGGCGGATTTCGTGTCCGTCCGCTCCAGGAGCAATACGAAAGGAAGCCCGGATGAGTCAGCAACTGAGTGGCAAGCGAGTCGCGGTTCTTATGGCCAACGAAGGGGTCGAGCAGGTCGAGTTGACCGGCCCGGTCGAAGCCCTTCGCGACGCCGGCGCCGAGGTGGACCTGATCGCACCCGAAACCGGAACGATTCAGGCCTTCAACCATCTGGACAAAGGCGATGTGTTTCGGGTCGATCACGGCATCGGTGAAGTCAGCGCCGATGACTACGCCGGCCTTGTCCTGCCCGGCGGGGTCGTGAACCCCGACCAGCTTCGAATGAACGGACCGGCGGTAGCGCTTATCCGCGAGTTCTTCGAGCAGGGCAAGCCGGTGGGGGCGATCTGCCACGCGCCGTGGAGCCTGATCGAAGCAGGCGTCGTGGCCGACCGTACGCTGACCTCGTGGCCGAGTCTGCGTACCGACATCGAGAATGCGGGCGGCGAATGGGTCGACGAGGAGGTCCATGTGGACCAGGGCTTCGTCACCAGCCGTGGTCCGGACGATCTCGATGCGTTCTGCTCGAAGGTCGTCGAGGAAATTGCCGAGGGCAGGCACGCGGCCCAGACCGCCTGAGGGCCCCGGCGAGGCGGGCTGCCCCGGATCGCCCCGGGCAATCGAGACGAAAACAACGGACCCGGCGAGAGATCAACCGGGTCCGTTTCGATTCTGGAGGCGACCGGCGGTGGGAGGAGGGCCGCTCACAACCGCGCTCCTGTGGGAGGTGCTTTTACCCTGACCACATGTAGTCACCGTACCCCGCTCCCATCCGGATGAAACAGAGGCAGCGAAGGTCGCATTGCCGGTTTCATCGCGTCGGGGCCGGGTATATCCAGGCCAACGCAAACGAAGACTCGGAGGAACGCTTTGCCGACGGTCATTCTCGACATCGATGGAACCCTCGTCGACTCCAACTACCACCATACGATCGCCTGGGCCCGGGCTTTCGGCCGGCACGGCATCGATGTGCCGCTCTGGAAGCTCCACCGTCACATGGGAATGGGGGGCGACCAGTTGGTCGAAGCCGTCGCCGGGGCGGAGACTGAGGCCGAGGCCGGCGATGCGGTGAGGGAATCCGAAGGTGATTTCTACGCTGAGCTGGTTGGCGAGGTCAAGGCGGTCAAGGGGGCGAGCGAGGCGATGCGCGACCTTCGCCGGGCCGGATGGCGAGTGGTGCTGGCC
>JBBRVF010000299.1:0-2597 GCA_038247145.1 Solirubrobacterales bacterium
CCGCGCAGGCCGAACTTGGTCGCGTTGTATATGGAGGATCGCGGGCTTCCCGCCTTGCCCGCGAGCGAGCCGATCAGCACAACCTTGCCCCGGCTGCGATCGAGCATGCCCGGCAGCAAGGCCTGGGCCAGCAGGATCGGCGATTCCAGATTGACCCGGAGCATGCGGGCCACCTGTTCGCCACTGAGTTCGGTCAGCCGCCCGGTGGCCGGCAGGGCCGCGTTGGCAACAAGGCAGTCGACCGGGCCTACAGCCGCAGCAAGCTGCGAAGCCGCTTCGGGTTCGCCGAGGTCGGAGACGGCGACTGAGTGACCGGTGCCCGGCAGCTCGTCGACCAGAGCCGAGAGCGCCTCTTTCTTCCTCCCCGACACGATCAGGGTCGCTCCGGCGCCGGCCAGTCTCAGCGCCATCGACCGTCCGAGGCCTCCGGTCGCGCCGGTCAGAAGGACGGTCTTTCCCTGGATCTCCATCGCATCAAACCTAGCACCGGCCTCCTCAACTGAAGTCGGCCCCGCTATGACTCGGCCGCACCTCGGCGGCCGTGGTGCCGATCCGGTCGAACCGGGCCTTTTCGGAAAAGCCCTGCTCGGAGCAGGTAATCGCGGAGTGTTAGCGAATTGCGTGCAGATCGTGTAGTGTCTGCGTTGTTCAAAAACCGATACGCCGAATTCCCGTTCGTCACGCGTCCGGGAATCGGGGGAACCAAGTTTCATGGGGCGAATCCGCCATACGAGGCGGGAGCGCAGGCTCCAAGAGCGCCAGCCCGACAGCTAACCCCGTAGGCCGACAAGGGAGACCGGTATCAACACGTTTCAGACAGTTCGCAGTTCCAGACTTTATGCAGTAGCTATCGGCGCCCTCGCACTGGTCGCCTTCGCTCTGATCATGGTGGCTTCGCCCTCCAGTTCCTCCGCGGGCTGTGCCGATACTTCGAGCGGCGGCCTCAACCTGAGCACCGGAGACTGCAAGCCGTTCAAGAAGGCGCGCCTGGTCAACGGCAAGGCGATCGCTCCGGCTTCTGCTCCGGCCCGGGTCAAGAAGGTCATCGACTGGGGAAACCGGATCCGCAACAAGCCCTACCGATACGGCGGCGGTCACGCCAGCTTCTTCGACTCCGGTTACGACTGCTCCGGCACGGTCAGCTTCGCCCTTCGTGGCGGCAGGTTCATCACGGGCCCGATGCCCTCGACCGGCTACATGAACTGGGGCAAGAAGGGCGCCGGAACGTGGATCACGACCTACTCGAATCCGGGCCACATGTACCTGGTAGTTGCCGGCCTTCGTCTCGACACTTCGATGACGCCGGGCGACGGTCCGGGCTGGAGCAAGAGCATGCGCTCGACCTCCGGAAGCTTCATCGCCCGGCACCCCCGCAACTTCTAGCCTTCCCGGCAACATCCAGGGCCGTCGGGTTCGATCGGCACTGAGCGGTTCTGCTCCGGCGGGTACCTTCGGCTTCGCCGATCTGCTCGCGCGGCTTATGATCGGTCGGTGAGCGAAAGCGGCAACAGCCCGTCGTCAGTAGATGTCCCGCCGCCCTTCACCGGGGAGCACGAAGAGCTTCGTCAGAGCGTCCGGCGATTCGTCGAGAACGAGGTCGCCCCCAACGTCATGGCGTGGGAAGACGCACGGCAGTTCCCGCGGGAGCTCTACCGCCGCTGCGGCGAGCTCGGTTTTCTCGGCCTGAAGTTCCCCGAGGAGTACGGAGGCCAGGGAGGAACGCACCTTCATGACGCGATCTGGGTCGAAGAACTCTCCCGCCGGGGCGCCTCGGGCGGAGTCGCCGCCGGCCTGAACGCCCACGCATCGATCGCATTGCCACCCGTCTTCAAGTTCGGCAACGAGTGGCAGCGGCAGCGCTGGGTCGTCCCCGGTATCAGCGGCGAAAAGATCGGCGCCCTCGGCATAACCGAGCCCGGTGCCGGCTCCGACGTCGCCGGCATACGCACGATGGCGAAGAAGACCGGGGGCGGCTGGGTGGTCAACGGCTCGAAGACCTTCATCACCAACGGAGTGGTCGCCGACTTCCTCGTCTGCGCCTGCCGGACCACCGAGGAGGGCGGCCACGGCGGCATCTCCTTTCTTGTCATCGACACCGACTCGCCCGGCTACGAAGTCACCTCCAAGTTGGAGAAGCACGGCTGGCATTCCTCCGATACCGGAGAGATCGCCTTCGCAGACGTCGAAGTTCCGGGAGGGCATCTGCTCGGGGAAGAGAACGGCGGATTTCAGCTGATCATGGCCAACTTCGCCTGGGAGCGGCTGCTGATGGCAATCGGCGCAATCGGCGCCATGGAACGCCTGATCGAGCTCTCGATCAACTATTCGCAGGAGCGCCGGGCCTTCGGCCGCTCGATCTCGGGCTTCCAGGCGATCCGGCACAAGATCGCCGAAATGGCGACCAAGTCCGCCGCCGCCCGCACCCTCACCTGGGACACGCTCCGTCGCTTCGAAGAAGGCGAGGAAGTGGTTCGCGAAGTCTCGATGGCCAAGCTGTTCACTCAGCGAACCCTGGTCGAGATCGCCGACGAAGCGGTCCAGATCCACGGTGGCTACGGCTACATGAAGGAGTACGAGGTCGAGCGCGCCCTGCGCGA
>JBBRVF010000300.1:0-2592 GCA_038247145.1 Solirubrobacterales bacterium
GGACTCTTATGTATTCGTTCCTTCGGATCTCGAGGAGCAGAAGCTGCTGGCCACCGACATCTACGGCACCAACCTGATCGGCGTGCGCGGCAACTACGACGACGTCAACCGGCTCTGCACCCAGCTTGCCGACGAGCGCCCCTGGGCCTTCGTCAACGTAAACCTGCGGCCCTACTACGCCGAGGGCTCGAAGACGCTCGCCTACGAGACCGTCGAGCAGCTCGGCTGGAAGCTGCCGGACCGGGTCGTATCACCGATCGCCTCCGGATCGCTGTTCACCAAGATCGCGCGTGGCTTCGAGGAGTGGCTCGAGGTCGGGCTGGTCGAAGGCGAATTGCCGAAGTTCAACGGCGCCCAGGCGGAGGGTTGCTCGCCGGTCGCCACCGCATTCGCCGACGGCAGTTCGGTCTGCAAGCCGCAGAAGCCGAAGACGATCGCCAAGAGCCTGGCCATCGGCGATCCGGCCGACGGCCCCTACGCGGTCGAGCAGGCCCGGCGCACCGGCGGCGGAATCGACTCGGTCAGCGACGACGAGATCCGCCAGGGCATCCGGCTGCTGGCCGAGACAACCGGCATCTTCACTGAGACAGCCGGCGGAGTCACGGTCGGTGTGTTGAAGAAGCTGGCCGACCGGGGAGAGCTCGCCGACGGAGAGAAGGTCGTCGTCTATATAACCGGTGAAGGTCTGAAGACCCTCGACGCCAACCGCGATAGTTTTGCCCTGACCGAGATCGATCCCGATCCGGCCAGTTTCGAGTCCAGATTCGGCCAGGAGGTCGTTGCCTGATGGCAGTCACAGTCAAGATCCCGACCCAGCTTCGTGCCGCCACCGGCGGGAGCGCCGAGCTGAGCGCGGAAGGCGGCACCGTCGGTGAGGTTCTCGATTCCGTTTTCGCCGAGCACGGCGACCTGCGGGACCGGATCACGCAGGAGGGCGAGCTGCGGCGCTTCGTCAACGTGTACGTCGGCGGGGAGGACATTCGCTTCGGCGAGGGCATGGATACGACGGTGAACGAGGGGTCCGAGGTGACGATTCTTCCTGCGGTGGCCGGCGGCTGAAGCCACCGGTCCTGATTCTGAGCGGCGGCCGGGGAACCCGCCTCCGCGAGAAGACCGAATCGCTGCCGAAGGCGCTGGTGGAGGTCGGCGGCAGACCCCTGCTCTGGCACGTGGTGATGATCTATGCCGGGCAGGGTTTCACCCGGTTTCACCCGCTGACCGGATACCTTGGGGAAATGGTGGATCGCTTCGTGGACGAAGCCGACTGGCCCGAAGGTGTGAGCGTCGAGAGCCTCGATACCGGTGCCGATACACCGACCGGCGGTCGCATCAAGCTTGCGGCCGAGCTGGTCGGGGACGAGCGTTTCTGCGCCACCTATGCCGACGGTGTCGCCGATATCGACCTCGACCTGCTGCTCGACTCTCACGAGCGCAGTGGACGTGAAGCGACGATGACCGCCGTGCGGCCGAACATCCAGTGGGGGGTCGCCGACATCGGCGCGTCGGGTCGCGTGACCGGCTTCGTCGAGAAGCCCCGCAGCGAGCACTGGATCAACGGCGGCTTCTTCGTCTTCGAACCGGCCGTGCTCGAACGTCTGCAGACTGACTCGGTGCTGGAGCGCGAACCGCTGGAAGGGCTGGCGAAAGACGGGGAGCTGCATGCCTTCAGGCACGAAGGATTCTGGGACTGCATGGACACTTACAAGGACCTGGTCACGCTGAACGATCTCTGGGAGAAGGGCGAGGCCCCTTGGCTCGATCGCTCGTAACCGGCGGCCAGGGATTCATCGGCGGCCACCTTTGCCGTGCCCTGCTCAACCGGGGCGACGAGGTTGTCGTGCTTGACCTCGCCCGGGCACCCGGCCGGGCCCTCGCCCTTCACGACATCGTGGACGAAGTCGAACTGGTCGAAGGCGACGTCGCCGACCGCGGCAGGGTGAATCGGGCCGTTCGCGGGGCCGATTCGGTCTTTCACCTCGCCGCCCAGACTTTGGTCGGGCCGGCCGCCGAAGAACCCGAAGCGACCTTCCGCTCGAATGTCGAGGGCACCTGGACCGTGCTCGAGGCCTGCCGGGAGGCCGAGGTCGGGCGGGTCGTCGTCGCTTCCTCCGACAAGGCCTACGGCCCGAGCGATTCGCTGCCCTACCGCGAAAGCGACGAGCTGAAGCCGGCCGCCCCTTACGAAGGTAGCAAGGCGGCGGCCGACGTGATCGCGCGCAGTTACTGGAACTCCTGGCAACTTCCGGTCGCGGTCACCCGCCTGGCCAACGTCTACGGCGGTGGCGACCTCAACTCCTCCCGCCTGATCCCCGAGTTGGTCACCGCCTACCTCGCCGACCGCCAGCCGAAGATCCGCTCCGACGGCTCGCCGCGACGGGACTTTCTGCACGCCTCCGATGCGGTCAGCGCCTACCTGGCAGTCGAATCCTCGCTGCCGACCCGGGGCGGCGAGGCCTTCAACGCCGGCACCGGCGAGCCGAGGTCGGTCGCCGAAGTGATCGCAGCAGTGAAAACGGCCACCACCTCAGATCGGGAACCGGACTTCCTCAGCGACCGGAATCCCGATGGTGAGATCGACTCCCAGTACGTGGA
>JBBRVF010000301.1:0-2591 GCA_038247145.1 Solirubrobacterales bacterium
GATCTGCTCAGCGAGCTGGATCGAGGAAGTGATCGTGCCGAACTTCGAGCTCGGGCTCTCGCGCTCTGGCCGCGAGCGCAAGGACTTCACCTTCCTGCCCAGCATCTGCGTGGCGATCGACGACGACTACGAGCGCGGTCTCGACGCCGCCCGCCGCACGCTCGCTTTCTACTCGACCGTAAAGACCTACATGCCGCTGTTCGACCACCACGGCTACGGTCAGAATGCCGCCGACGCGGCCACCTCCTTTCGAAAGGGCGACATCGAAGGGGTCGCTTCGGCGATTTCCGACGAGATGGTCGAGCTCTACTGCGCGGTCGGAACGCCCGACAGGGTGCGGGCCAAAGTTGAAGAGATCGCTCCGTTCGCGGATGTGGTCTTCCCGGGCGCCCCGACCTACTTCATCCCGAACGAGCAGATCTCCGAGTACAACGAGCGGATCATCGAGACCTTCGGCCACGGGGCCGCCGCGGTTTGATCGCGATGCTTCCACAGGCAAGGCCAGCGACGGAACTCGACGGCCCACGCCGGGATTCAGACTGCCACGGGCGGGGCCTGAGGTGAGCCGAATCGTCGAAGAGGAGGTGGTCGTCGGCAAGGCCAGCCTGACCTTCCGCCGCACTTCCGGCCGGGGCCACCCTGTGATCATGCTCCACGGGCTGATGGACTGCGCCGAAAGCTGGGATCCTTTCGCCCGCTCGATCTCAAGGCCGACTCTGGCATTCGACCTTCCCGGTTTCGGCCACAGCTCTCTGGCCGGCGACGACATCTGGAAGTGGCAGGGCCTGTTCGACAGAGCTCTGAAAAAGCTCGAGATCGACAGCTCGTTCCTGCTCGGCCACTCGCTCGGTGGGGCTCTCGCCTCGACCCTGGCAGCGAAGCAGCCGGAGCGGGTTCGCTCACTCGCCATGATCGCTCCGGCCGGCTACAGCCGCATCCCTCTGGCCCGGTTCCTGGCCCGTCCCGAGATCGAGTTCCTGCTCGGCCAGACCGCCCCCCGGGCGATGCGCTTTCGCCCTCTGGTCAACCTCACTTACCGAAACCTGTTCTCACATCAGCACGATCCCTCTGACGAGCTGATCGGCCGGCTGGTCGAATCGAGAAACGACATGATCCCGGGGATCAGGAACGGCATGCACCTGCTTCGCGAACTCTCGAATGAGCGTTTTCAGGAAAGCCCCTACCAAGGGCCGGTGGCCGGCCTCTGGGGCGAGTACGACCGCATGGTGCCGCCGAAGTACTCGATGAAGGGCCTGCTGAGGGTGTTTCCCGAAGCCGGGACCGAGGTCCTCGAAGGCATTGGCCACCACCCGCAGGAAGAGGCTCCCGGCGAGACCCTCGACTGGATCGCAGAATGGACCGAGTCAACCGTTCGCGAGCCGCTGCTGATCTCGGCCGGAGGGCCTTTCGGCTGACTCCCTTCCCGGCGCCGCGAGGTTGCACCGGCGGGATGCCTCTGAGTCCGTCTCGGTGAGACCGGCCCTCCGCCGGGGTGGCGAAGGGCCGTGCCTCGTTACCGAAACTCAGTCTCAGCCGTTCAGCACGTTCTGGAAGGCATTCTCGACTTCCAGAACCGCTTCCGGATCGCCGGGAGGCGAGTCCTGGGTGAAGCAGTTGCTGAGGTATTCGTCGGAGGGGAAGATCAGCTCGTTGTTGGCGAGCTCGGGGTCCTTCTCGGTGAGGATCTTCTTGACTCCCTTGACCGGGCTGATGTAGTTGACCCACTCGACGATCTGGGCCATGTTCTCGGGTTCATAGACGTAGTTCATGAACTCGTAGGCAGCGGCCGCATCGGGCGCGCCGGCCGGAATCATCATGTTGTCCGACCACAGGGCGCAGCCTTCGGTCGGCTGAACGTACTGGATGTTCTTATTGTCGAACTGCGCCTGTACGGCGTCGCCCGACCAGCCGATCGCTGCCACGACACTGCCCTTGGCCAGGTCCTGGACGTAGTTGTTGCCGGTGAAATTGCGGATCTGACCGTTGTCGACGTACTTCTTCAGCTTGTCGATCGTGGCCAGCCACTCTTCGGTGGTCGCGTCGGCCGGGTCGATCCCGTCGGCCTTCAGCATCATCGGAATCGTGTCCCGCATCTCGCGAAGCATGGTCACCTTGCCCTTGTATTTGGGATCGAACAGGTCGTTGATCGACTTGACGTCCGGCGCCAGATCTTCCCGGATCACGAGGCCGGTCATCCCCGACTGCCAGGGCACGGTGAAGTCACGGTTCGGGTCGAAGGTCGGGTTCTTCAGGCTCTCGATGATGTTCTCGTCGACTACGGGCAGCTCCGCCTTGTCGAGGTTCTGGACGTAGCCAAGCTCGTGCATCTTCTTCGACATCCAATCGCTGGTCACGGCGATGCTCCTGCCGCCGGAGTCTCCCTGGCTGAAGAGGGGCTGGACCTTGCCGAAGAATTCGTCGTTGTCGTTGACGTCCTCGATGTACTCGACCTGGATCCCGCTCTCCTTCTCGAAGTCCTTGATCGTCTGCTTGTCGATGTAAAGCGGCCAGTTGGAGATCATCAGCTTGCCGGTCGGCTCGCCCGCTGTGGCGGTGGTCGCTTCTTCGCTTCCTTCCGAGAGCCCGCCGCC
>JBBRVF010000302.1:0-2571 GCA_038247145.1 Solirubrobacterales bacterium
GACTGGCTTCGACGCAGGCGTTCAGTTGCCTCTGGAGTTCGAGATCGCTCTCCGAGGCCTCCCGGTTGCGCAGGAAGGTCTCGTGCCAGCGGACCAGGGCCTCGTCGGCCTGGTCGAACACCGAGTCGGGCGCACTCCGGGTCTGGCCGAAGTGTGGCAGGTGAACGCTTACGGCGCCGGCATGGTTGAGCTTCTGGATTGACTCCCGCGCATCTTCCATCGAGAAGTCCGAGGGCGGGGTGGAGGGACGGATCACCCGGCTCGAGGGCAGTTGAAGGCCGATCGCATCACCGCAGAGCAACGCTCCGGTTCCATCGTCAAAGAACGAGATGTGGGCGCGTGTATGGCCCGGGGTGGCGATCGCCTCCAGCCGACGGTCGCCCAGGTCGATCGAGTCGCCGTCCCCGAGCGGGACGATCCTTTCGGCCGGGATCGGGTCGGGCAGGCCGAAAAGCTCCTCCGTCTCCTCCCCCCAGACGGACTTGACCCCGGCGATCAGTCGGGCCGGGTCGACCAGGTGCTCGGCCACGCCCGCATGGATGTAAATCGAGGCTTCGGGAAAACGCTCGGCCAGCCGCGCGGTTCCGGCGGCGTGATCGAAGTGGATGTGGGTCAGGACGATCGAGTCGAGAGTCTCGATGCCCATCGCGTCGAGAGAGGCGAGCAGGTTGGGTACCGTGTTGGCGGGCCCCGGATCGACCAGCGCCGGTCTTGGCCCGGCCAGAACGTGGGCAGCCATCATTTCGGCTTCGCCGAACATGAAGGTGTCGACCGCGACTGGTTCGGGTCCGCTCGGAGGGGAGATGCCGGGCGCAACCAGCGCGTCTACTTCCGGCGATTCGTCCGGCTGATTCTTTCCCGGCCTGCGCGCAGTGTGTCCGACGGACCGCAGGTCGCCGAAGACACGTTCGCGGAGGTGAAACCGGGTGTTCACAGTACCTATTGAAACAGCCCCGGCAGTCGGAGTTTCGGTCCGGGCTCCGGAAAAGTTGTTATTTGGACCTCCAGCCACATGAGTGGTGAGAACCCCGGCCACACATGCAGTCGAAGCGGACCCGGCCCTTTAACGCGAAACGCCCGCCGGATGGCGGGCGCGCTCGCTTGCTTCAGCTTGGCTGAGGCTCAGATGGGTTCCACGGAAGCGGCAGCCGGACCCTTCGGTCCGTCTTCTGCTTCGTAGTTCACCTTTGCGCCTTCGGCGAGGGTACGAAACCCGTCCGCCTGGATGGCGCTGTGATGGACGAATACGTCCTTCGATCCGTCGTCGGGCGTAATGAAACCGAAGCCCTTTTCATCGCTGAACCATTTAACTGTGCCAGTGGGCATTGAATCCTCCACTTGATGGTGAGGCAAACGCGGAGGATGCTGGTAAAGCAACGACTGCGAGCGCTACACACGTCTTTGCCGGATCTTTCAAACCGGCCCTATGGGGCGGACCGTAGCAGGGTTCGGCCTGTCTGTGGTTATGCCGCTGCTTTGTTGCTCAGCGACGACCGCCGCGCGACTGCCCGCCGGACTGCCCATTCGACCGGCCCTTGCCCTGCTTGGAGTGCTGGCCGGGGCCGCGTCCGCCGCCATTGCCGCTGCCGCCACCGCCGGTCGAACGGTTGCCGCCCGAGCCGCCGGAGCCCGAGTTGCGCGGACCACCGGACTTGCCGCGCGACTGCCCGTCGCTGCGGCCCTTGCCCTGGCCGCCACGGTTGCCGCCGTTGCGATTACCTCCTCCGCTGCGCCCGCTTCCGGGTCGCGTCGGGGAGTGGGTCTCGGAATGGATCGACACGGGACCGCCGCTCTGCTCGTATTCGTGACTGAGTCCCAGGGACTTGGCGATCTTGCCCATGTCCCGGGCCTGTTCGGCCAGTACGAAGCTGACGCCGTTGCCGCTGGCGCCGGCGCGGCCGGTGCGACCTACCCGGTGGACAAAAGTGTCCTGGTCTTCCGGCATGTCGTAATTGATCACATGCGTGATATCGGCGACGTCGATGCCGCGCGCGGCCACATCGGTCGCCACCAGGGTGTCGACCTTGCCCTTCTCGAAGTCGGACAGGGCGCGCTGACGCTGGTTCTGGGACTTGTTGCCGTGCATCGCCACCGCCTTGATCTGGGGGCTGCGGCCCAGCTTCTTGACCAGCCGGTCAGCGCCGTGCTTGGTCCGGACGAAGACGAGTGTGCGGCCGCGCTCGCTGTTTTCGAGCTCGTTGAGAAGAGTTTCGACCTTGGCCTGATGCGAGACATGAATGAACCTGTGCTCGACCTTGCCCTGCTTTTCCGGAGCCGGCCGATTGACGTGGGTAACCGCGTCCTGCGTATAAGCATCGGCCAGCTTGCCGGCGGCACCCTCAAGGGTTGCCGAAAAGAAGAGAGTCTGGCGGTCGTTGTTGATCTTCTTGACGATGCGATCGACGGCGGGCTTGAATCCCATGTCGAGCATGCGGTCGGCCTCGTCGAGTACGAGGTGATTGACGTGGTCGAGGGTGAAGGAGCGGCGCTGAAGCAGATCCTCGAGCCGGCCGGGGCAGGCGACCACGATGTGGGCACGGGCCGCGCGCTTGGCCTGGGCCTGGATTCCGA
>JBBRVF010000303.1:0-2569 GCA_038247145.1 Solirubrobacterales bacterium
CGACAGCTTTTCGCTCTTTCTTGCCCTGGCCGCGGTCTCACTGGCCGCGAGACCGGCCACCGCGAAGCGGACCTTCGGTTTCAAGCGGGCCGAGATCCTCGCCGCACTGGTCAACGGCGTTCTGCTGGTGGTCGTTTCGATCTGGGTGATCGTCGAGGCGATCCGCAGGCTTGAGGATCCGGTCGAGATCCTCGGTTTCGGCATGCTGCTGATCGCGGTCGCCGGCCTGGTGGTCAACCTGGTCGCGGCCCGGGTGCTGATCCGCTCCGGCGGAGAAAGCCTGAACGTCAGGGCAGCGCTCCGCCACGTGCTCGGCGACCTGGCAGGTTCGCTCGGCGTGATCGTGGCCGCTGTCGTGATCATCCTCACCGGCTGGGAGCCGATCGACGCGATCGTCTCGATCCTGATCTCGCTGCTCATAGCCGCCAGCGCCTGGTCAGTACTGAAGGAGGCGGTGGACGTGCTGCTCGAATCGGCACCGGAAGGCCTCGATACAGAAGAGATCGGCATGGCGCTGGCCGGACACCCCGGGGTCGATCAGGTCCACGACCTCCATGTCTGGCAGATCACTTCCGGATTCCCGACGCTTTCGGCGCATGTGCTCGTCGCAACAGGCGCCGACTGCCACGGAATACGACTCGAACTGGAGAGCCTGCTTCACGACCAATTCGAAATCGAGCATACGACGCTCCAGGTGGACCACACCGTCGACCGCTCGCCGCTGCGCATCGAGGGTTCTTCCCCCTGAATACGTCCGGGAGCGACGGTAGCTTTTCCAACGTGAACTGGTTCGAAGGCCGTCTGGCCGCCTACGACATCGAAACCACCGGTACCGACACCGAGAACGACCGGATAGTCACCGCCGCGGTCAGCATCGTCGGCGGGGGCGAAGAGAGCGAAAGTCGCACCTGGCTGGTCGATCCCGGGATCGAGATTCCGGCCGAGGCGACCTCGGTCCACGGCATCACCACGGAGAAAGCCCGGTCTGAGGGTCAGAGCTCGGCCGAGGCGGTCACTGAAATCACAGCGGTCCTCGCTGCCGTGGTCGCCGAAGACATACCGATCGTCGCCTTCAACGCCCGGTTCGACCTCACCATCCTCGACCGCGAGGCCCGTCGCCACGGCGTCGAGCCGCTGATCGAGGTCGTCGGTGGCCCCGACGGACTTCTGGTAATTGATCCGTATGTTCTCGAGAAGCAGGTCAACAAGTTCCGCAAGGGCGGTCGCACCCTCGGAATCCTCTGCGAGGACTACGGGATCCCGCTGACCGACGCCCATGCGGCCGACGCAGATGCGCTTGCTGCCGCAAGGCTGGCCTGGAAGCTCGGACGGATCAACGCTGAGCTCGGTGCCTACGATCTGCCGACCCTTCACGAAGACCAGATCATCTGGGCCGACGAACAGGGCCGCTCCCTCCAGCAGTACTTCGACCGCGAGGGCCGGGTCGAGAAGGTCCAGACCGTCTGGCCGCTGGTCCCTTACGCAGCCTGAACGGTTCCTGCGATCCGATCTTCCCGCCCCGCGCCGGCACCCGTCCGTACGGTCGTCTCCCCGGCGCGTGAACGCCCGCGGTGCCGTTCAGGGACAATCCCTGGCGTGAGCAAGGCAGACGAACCGTCAGGACTGACCGGGGGCGAGCGGGACGAACCGGTCCTCGAGCCGGAACTCGACAGGAAACAGGAGCTGAACCTGATCGACGAGATGGGCGGGCCGCAGGGCATCGCCGACTCGAGTCTTCCGGGACTGCTGTTCGTCGCCGTCTATTCGGTTTCGGGCCAGGACCTTCAACTCTCGGCGATTGCCGCTGTAGGGCTTGGCGCGATCATCGGTTTGATCAGGCTGATCCGGGGTGAGTCGGTCCGCTTCGCCGCCGCCGGTTTCATCGGCGTGGCGATTGCCGGCTTCATCGCGACCCGCACCGGACGGGCGGAGGACTTCTTCCTTCCGGGACTGCTGTTCAACGCCGGTTATGCGGTGGCCTACGCGGTCTCGATCGCCGTGGGCTGGCCGCTGATGGGCGTTCTGATCGGGCCGATCATCGGTGACGGCATGAAGTGGAGACAGGATCCTTCGAGGGTCCGGCTGTTCAACCGGATGAGCTGGATATGGGTGGGGCTGTTCACGACCAGACTTGCGGTCCAATTGCCTTTCTATCTGGCAGGCTCGCTGGTCGCGCTCGGAATCGCCCGGACGGTAATGGGGCTGCCACTGTTCGCGCTCGGGATCTGGCTCTGTTACCTCTTGCTCCGCCGTGAGGGCGTTGACCTCACGGCCCTGAACCCGAAAAAGGCCAAAGCCGGCGACGGCTGAAGCACCTCGAACCGAGCCAAAGGGGCCGACCGGGACAAGCGGGTACAATTCCCGGTTCCCTTTGTCTTCGACTCCGTCCCCATCCAGACCCCGCAGGAAGGCCCCTTCGGGGGGCGGTTCCGCCAATGGCTCCAGGGCGAAAAGGCGCTCGGGCGCCTCGATCTGGCTGAAGCTCGCCGAACGGGAAGGCGACTACCAGGATGGCTTCTTCGAGATCGCCGTCCAGGCTCACCGTCCCGGTCGGCCCGACGTCTTCGAG
>JBBRVF010000304.1:0-2565 GCA_038247145.1 Solirubrobacterales bacterium
GCGGCGCGCTGCTGGCCTACCACGACCCGAATGCCACCGTCCAGGGCCTGGAGACTGTCTCCGAGGAGGACCGGCCGCCGATCAATGTGGTCAGGATCGCCTTTCAGACGATGGTCGGCATCGGCACCGGGCTGGCCGCGCTGGCCGTCTGGTTCCTTTTCACGTGGTGGCGCCGGAAACGATTGCCGCACAGCAAGTGGTTCTACCGGGCGGTGATCGTCGCCGGACCGGCTGCGGTGGTGGCGTTGATCGCCGGCTGGGTGACCACCGAGGTCGGCCGGCAACCGTGGGTGGTCTACGGCGTGATGCGAACCGAGGAGGCGGTCTCAGGCGCCGACGGCATCGTCTTCGGCTATGCGGCGCTGATCGCCGTATACGTTGCCCTGATCGTCGCCACCTTCTGGGTCCTGAGAAAACTCGCCAGCACGCCGCTTCCGCCCGAGATCGCGGCGCTCGAGTACGAGGCCGGGGGCGGCGACGAATCAGTCGATGCCCCCGGCAGGGAGGAGGGCGATCGTGGAACTGGCTGACGTACCGGCATTCCTGATGCTGCTCGGTATCGCCGCCTACGTGGTGCTGGCCGGTGCCGATTTCGGTTCGCCCTTCTGGGTCCTGACGGCGCGCGGGAAGCAGGCCGAAGAGATCCGCGAGCAGACCCACAGCTCGATGGCCCCGGTCTGGGAGGCCAACCACGTCTGGCTGATCTTCGTTCTGGTCGTCTGCTGGACGGCCTACCCGGAGGTTTTCGCTTCGATCTTCTCGACCCTGTGGATTCCCCTGATCCTCGCCTGCCTCGGGATCATCATGCGAGCCGTCGGCTATGTGGTCGGTGTCTACGCCAAACGAAGCTGGGTCACCTGGCTGGCCACGGTGGCCTCTTTCGTTACCCCGTTCATGCTCGGCGCGGTCATCGGCGGGGTGGTCTCGGGCCGGGTACCGGTGGGCAACGCTGCGGGCGACATCATCTCGAGCTGGCTGAACCCGACCTCGATCACGATCGGCGTGGTCGCGGTGACCCTTTGCGCCTACCTTGCGGCCGTTTACCTGGCCGCCGACGCCAATCGCAAGGGCAGAGCCGATCTTGCCGAAGCCTTCAGGATCCGCGGCCTTGTCGCGGGGCTGGTCACCGGCGTGGTCGCGGTCGCCGGCGTGCTGGTCCTCCAGGACGACAGCAGGCTGGTCTACGACGGATTGACTTCCGGCCTCGGCCTGGTCGACCTTGCGGTCTCCGGACTGGCCGGGCTGACCACGATCGTCCTGCTCGCGCGTCGTCGCTTCCCGGCTGCGCGCTACACCGCCGCTGCGGCCGTGGTGACGATCGTCGCCGGCTGGGGAATCGCCCAGTCTCCATACATTCTGCCTCCGGATCTGACAGTCGCCGAGGCCGCCGCCGCTGACAACGTTCTGATCGGCCTTCTGGTCGCGATCGTGGTCGGGCTGTTTGTCCTGATTCCGTCGCTGATCCTGCTCTACGGACTGGTCCTGGCCGGCCGCTTCGACCCGGCGAGTGGCGACGTTGTCGAGCACCCGGAGCTGGTCGAAGGACGGGACGGTGGCACTCTCAGCCCACTGGGCTCGCCGAGTCGGAGATCGGTATTGATCACCATCGGTGTGGCCGCGGTGGGTTCCGCCCTGACCTTCACTTCGGATTCAGGGGCGGCTTTGTATATCGGCGTCGCGCTTACTGTGGGCGCCCTCGCGACGGGCTCCGTCCTGCTCGTCTTCTCGCTTACGGCAAAGCTGGAGAGGGCTGAGTCGGAGGCTTGATGCCTCCGCTCGGGTTGCCCTTGTCGTTCTTCTGATTGCCCTGAGACTGGTCGGGGCCTCCCGGCTTCTCGGAAATCCCGTTGTCCGGCGCATCCGGGTTGCGGTCACCCGCGCTGGCCGGTCCGTTTGCCGATCCGCCACCTCCGGCGGCCTGGCCGTTCTCGCCCGTGGTCGAAGCGCCACCGGACTTGCCGGTGGTACCCGATTCGATTCCAGTCACCGGTCCGTCGTCATCGTCGCCACAGGCGGCGAGTGCGGAGGCGGTGAGAATGGCGACCAGGGCCACGGCGGCGAGTCTGCTGCTTATGAGTCCGTTCATGGCGGGATTGTGACCGATCGGCGAAACCGGTGTCCGCAAGGGCGCGGCGCTGCGGCCCCGGTTCAGGGGTCGACCCAGACCCGGATCCGGTTGCCGGGCGGTGTCAGCCAGCCCTGGGGGAGGCTCGAGAAGCTGACCCGGCCACTGCGGCCGAAGCCGAAGCGGTTGGTCCGGACCATGCCCAGACGGCAGCCGGCGAAGCGCAGGGCCTGGCGGGCCTGGGTACGTGTTCGGCCGGTCAGGTCGGGCACCCGGCACCAGTTTCGCTGTGGTTCGGCGGTGCCGCCGACACCGACGGGATCGATTCCCGTGGCCCGGATCGCGGCCCTCCTGACCCAGCCGCGAATCGCTTTGCCGGCGGCTCTGGCGTCGACCGAGGCGGCGATCGGACTGCACATCGGGTCGCCGAAGCTGGTCACGCCGATCAGTCTCCAGCCATCGTCGACCCTGGCCACGAGCGGTCCGCCGCTGTCGCCGAA
>JBBRVF010000305.1:0-2562 GCA_038247145.1 Solirubrobacterales bacterium
AAGCCGGGTCCGGCTCTCAGCCGGCCAGCAGGCGGCCGACGCTGTCGGCTACGCAGACCGGCTTTTCGCCGCCCTCGATTTCGACCGTGAACCGGGTGACGTTGTGGAGCCAGCCGCCGCCGAGGTCTTCGGAGGCGACCAGCTCGGCCGAGGACCGCAGCCTGGACCCAACCGGTACCGGCGCCGGAAAACGCACCTTGTCCCAGCCGTAGTTGACACCGAGGGCGAAGCCCCCGGTGACCGCGATCAGTTGGTCGCGAAAGCCGTCGATCATCGAGAGGGTCAGGTTGCCATGGGCAATCGTCGTCCCGAAGGGGCTCTCGGCCTTCGCCCGCTCGACATCGACATGGATCCACTGGTGGTCGCCGGTCAGCTCGGCGAAGCGGTTGACCATGTCCTGGGTCACCTCACGCCACTCGGTCGGGCCGACCGACCGGCCGACCAGCCCGTCGAGGGAGTCCGGTCCGGTGATTTCCAGTCTGCTCATGGCCTGAACCCTACCGGCAGCCGATCAGGCCTCGAGCGCCGAATCGGCCTCGGTCCGGAGCGATTCGATCGCAGCCGCGTTGATTCCCCGCTTGATTCCGGCGAAGACTTCACGGGGCTTCGAGGCGTATGGGGCGACGAGCTCGACGGCTGACTGGACGACCGCGTCCTCCTCCGCCGTTCTGTCGACGATCCCCGCGGCCAATGCCTCCGGCGCTGTGAGCCGGCTGCCGGTGAGCATCGTGTCGCGGGCGGCGGTGCCGCTCAGCTTCCGGGTAATGAGCGAGTTCATCCCGGGGACGAAAACGAGCCCGATGTCGACCTCCGGGAGACAGAAGAATCCACGGTCCTCCCTCATCACGCGCCAGTCGCCGGCCAGGGCCATCATCGCCCCTGCGGCGAAGCAGTGGCCGTTGATCGCCGAGACCACGGGAGCCGGAAACTCGAGTAGCCGCGCCAGCAGGGAGTACACACCGGCGAGTGCTTCGCGCCTTCCGGCGTCGTCGGCCTGTCCGAGCCAGTCGAGGTCGAGACCGTTGGAGAAGAACTTTCCTTCCCCGGTCAGAACGACCGCCAGCGGACCTTCTTTCGACTCGGCTGTATCCAGCGCGAACTCGATCGCAGCAAGCATCGTCGGATTGAAGCGGTTCTCGCCCGCCGACATTCGCAGAAGCGAAACCCCGCCATCGAGCTCTTCCACATTCACGACCCCTCCGGCACTTCCGTCCGTACTCATGATCTCCCTTCGACAGGTGGGCAAGACTGCTTCTGGGGGCCATTATCGCCGCAGCCGAAGCTTCCCTGCGTGACAAGTCGCTCATTTGACCAGCTCGATCTCCATCGGCATCGGGGCTATCGCCCCGGCCCCTCCGAGCAGGGCGAGGATCCGTGCCACATAGGCCTGGGTTTCGGGGAAGTCGGGGATGCAGTCGCAGGGTGATACAGCTCCCGGGCCGGCGTTGTAGGCGGCGAGGGCCAGGGCGGGCTTGCCGCCGAACTGATCGAGCAGGTCCTTCATCAGGCGGGCCTGGGCGTCGATCGCCTGCTCCGGGTCGAAGGGGTTTCGAAGTCCGTAAGCGGCGGCTGTGCCGGGCATGAACTGGGCGATGCCCTGCGCTCCAGCCGATGAAACAGCCGAGGGATCGAAGTTGGACTCGGCCAGGAGCTGGGCCGACAGCAGCGCCGCCGACACCCCCCACTTCATCGCCGCGTTCAGGATGGCCGACCGGAAGCTGGACGGAACGAAACCCGGCACCGATGCGGGCAGCGCCTGGGAGCGGTCGGCGCCGCCGGTGACCCGGTTGCCGGCGGCAGAGCACGGAGCCGGTCCGGCGGTGAAGCCGAAGTGCCAGGGTTCCCAGGAATACCGCTTGGCGAAGCCGAAGCGGCTCGCATTGGCGGCAAGCCACGAGTAGGCCGATGAGGGGCCCAGGTCGAGTTCGGTCCCGCAACGGTGGAGCGAGGTCCCCGGCCGGGCGACCCAGGTCGGGTCTGGATTGGCGGCGAACAGAACCGCCTGCTCGGCGTCCGAGCGGAAGGCGGAGTTGATGACCAGGGTCACGCCCGCCGCAGCCGCGGCGGCAGTCAGGCGGTCGAATGCGGCAGCCGTATCGGGTCTCATGCCGTAGCCGAGGCGCTCGGCCAGCGGACCCGAGTAGCCCCCGCCAGAAGCAATCGCAGGAACTGCTCCCATCGCGACCGATGCCCCCACCCGCGCCTCGGCCCAGACCGGATCGGCCGTCCCGCCACCCTTGGTTGCCATGCGAATCGAGACCCTGGCGGTGACCGGCGCGTAGGAGATCGCGTCCGGGAAACGTACCGAGACGGTCAGCGGCGAAGCCCCGTTCGAGGTGGCGATCCGGACCGCCGTGAAACGTGCCCTGGCCAGATAGACCGGCTTCGGCATGTGGGCTGGATTGGGCAGTCCGTTGGGCAGGGTCGGCGGAGCGAGAAGCCGGGGAAGGTCGTCCTTCATCGAGCGGGCCGCTGAAAGTGCCGAGAGATCCGCCGCACTCTGTGCCCGGCCCTTGCCGGTGATCGCCCCGGCGATCGCCACCAGCACGACCGCAGCGGTGA
>JBBRVF010000306.1:0-2559 GCA_038247145.1 Solirubrobacterales bacterium
GGAGCTGGGAGTCCTCGGAGACTTCCTGGCTGAACCGGACGCAGCGGTAACAGAGGATGCAGCGCTCGCGGTCGATGCCGATCAGCGGCGAGAGTGCTACCGGCTTCTCGAAGTGGCGCTTCTCGTCGACCATGCGGCTCTTGCCCGGACCCCAGCCCATAGAGATGTCCTGGAGCGGACATTCGCCGCCTTTGTCGCAGACCGGGCAGTCGAGCGGATGGTTGACCAGCAGGAACTCGACCACCGCGTTCTGGGCCTCCTTGACCTGCTCTGTCCGGGTGTGGACGACCATGCCGTCGCGTACCGGAGTCGAGCAGGCCGTCTGCAGCTTGGGGATGCCCTCGATTTCGACCATGCACATCCGGCAGGCGCCGACCGGCTGGCCCAGTTTGGGCTCGTAACAGAAGACCGGGATCTCGATGTCGCCGTGCTTGGCGGCATCGACCAGCATCGAACCTTCGTCGGCGTCGATCTCGCGACCGTCGATGGTCAGCGTGATCCGTTTGGCGAACTTCTTAGGCACTGGGCAGCTCCTCGGCGGCGGTCTGCGCGGATCCGGGGACCGACCTTCCCTGGAGCCTCACCCGCTCGAGAACCTTTGCGCCGACGCTGCCGGGTCCCGGCTCTGCACCGTCCTCCTGGGCCTCGCGGCCCACGGTGGTCGGCAGGCCTTCGGCTGCGGCGGAGGCGATCACCTCTTCGAACTCGTCGCGGAACTTGTTGACCATGGCGCTGACCGGCATCGCCATCGAGTCGCCGAGCACGCAGAGGCAGTGGCCGATGATGTTCTTCTGGACCGAGGTGATGATGTCGAGGTCCATCGGGGTTGCTTCGCCCCGGACCACACGCTCGAGCATCTTCACGGTCCAGTTGGTGCCTTCGCGACAGGGAGTGCATTTGCCACAGGACTCGTGGTGGTAGAAACGCGCGGTCCGCAGCGCCATGTGCGGGATCGAGACGGTGTCGTCGGCGACGATGATCGAGCCCGAGCCGAGCATCGAGCCGGCCTCGGCCATCGCCTCGAAGCTGTAGGGCAGGTCGAGTGAGTCGGGTTCGAGGACCGGCGAGGAAGAGCCACCCGGGTAGAGAGCCTTGAGCTCACGCCCATCGAGCGGGCCGCCGGCGAGGCCGTAGATCAGGTCGCCGAGCTTGACCCCGAGCTCTACTTCGTAGTTGCCGGGCCGCTTGACGCCGCCGGAGATCGAGACGACCTTGGTGCCGGGCGACTGCTCGGTGCCGAAGGACTTGAACCAGTCGGCGCCGTTGGCGACGATGTGGCTGACGTTGGAGAGAGTCTCGACGTTGTTGATCAGGGTCGGTCCGCCGTAGAGTCCCTGGACCGCGGGGAAGGGGGGCTTCAGGCGCGGGTTGCCGCGTTTGCCTTCGAGCGCGTCGAGCAGCGCCGTCTCTTCGCCACAGATGTAGGCGCCGGCGCCACGGTGGACGGTCAGCTCGAGGTCGTGCCCGGATCTCAGGATGTTCGTGCCCAGGTAGCCGGCCTCGTAAGCCTCGGCGACGGCCTGGTCGAGGATGTCGGCCTGGATGTCGTACTCGCCGCGAATGAAGATGAAGGCATGCTCGATGCCGGCTGCGTAGCTGGCGATGACGATGCCCTCGATCAGCTGGTGCGGATTGCGCTGCATCAGCTCGCGGTCCTTGAAGGCCCCCGGCTCGGACTCGTCCGCATTGCAGCAGAGGTACTTGGTCTGGTTGCCGTGCGGCAGGAAGGAGACCTTCTTGCCCATTGAGAAACCGGCGCCGCCGCGGCCCCTGAGGCCCGATTCCTCGAGCTCGTTGACGATCGAATCGGGCTCGAGATCGTCGTATGCCATCTCGAGCGTCCTGTATCCACCGTAGGAGCGGTAGCCGTCGATCGTCTTCAGCTTCGCATCGGTGGCGTGGCGCAGCAGGACTCGGGTCTCGACGATGCTCACTGGTTGGGTCCTTTGCTCGTGGTGATGCGCTCGTCGCTGCTTTCCTGCTCGCCGCCGGGAAGTCCGCGGGCGGAGAGGACCTTGTCCGGCAGCACTTCTTCTCCGTTTCGAAGCTGATCGACCGCGGTCTTCGCGTCGGCGGCATCGAGCGGTCCGAAGTAGCGCTCGTTGACCGAGGCCATCGGCGCGAGGTCGCAGGCGCCGAGGCATTCGAAGCCGGATACGAGCAGCGAACCGTCGTCCGAGAGCGCACCGCCGTGGCCGGCCTCGCCCCGGTCGGCTCCAGTCGCCTCGCAGAAGGCATCGAGAAGCTCGTCGCCTCCCCGCATCCAGCAGGAGATATTGGTGCAGACAAGGATCTGATCTTCGCCGGCCGGCTCCAGCCTGAAGAGGTCGTAGAAGCTGGCCACCGACTCCAGGTAGGCCGGGGTCACCTTCATCACCGCGGCCGCCTGCCGGATCCCTTCCGGCGTACACCAGCCGTAGAGACGCTGGACAGCCCAGAGGGCCGGGGTCGAGGCCGACTTGTGATCCGGGTACCTGGCCATCGAGGTCTCGATCGTCTGCTGGAGCTCTGCCGGACAGTCGACGTCGGAGAGCTCGGGAACCTCCTGCGGATCGCCCA
>JBBRVF010000307.1:0-2558 GCA_038247145.1 Solirubrobacterales bacterium
CCCATGACGTCCATCGGCGAAGCATGGCCCCGGAGAGCTCACAGGTGAATCACAAAGCGCCGAAAGTCTGCGCCGAATGCGCTACAGAAGGCCGACGACGCCGCCGACAGCGAAGGAGCCGTCGACGAGTTCGGCCCCGTCGAGCAGAACGGCTTCGCGGACCTTGCCGCCCGAACCGATGCGACAGTCGCGGCCGAGCACGGCCGGCCCGGTGATAGCCGAGCCGTCGCCGAGTTCGCATCCATGGCCGATCAGGGCCGGGCCGGCGATCTCGCAACCGCCGATATCGACCCCGTCGGCGACCCACACTCCCGGACTGATCTCCGGCTCCGGGATTTCCAGCTCGACCTCCCTGTTGAGCCCGTCGAAGCAGCCCTGCAGCAGCTCGCTGATAGTGCCGACATCGTTCCAGTAAGCGTCGACTTCATGCGAGTAAAAAGGCTCGCCGGATTCGAGCAGGGCGGGAAAGACATCCATCGCCCAGTCGGCGAAGCCGTCCGGATCGTCACCGGATGCCAGGTTGCTCTTTCCCGGCCCGGGGAAGAAGTCGAAGATGCCGGGGTCGAACATGTAGATGCCGCAGTTGGCGAGGTCCGAGAGCGCCTCCGAGGGGTCCGGCTTCTCCTGAAAGCCCTGGATACGCCCGGTGTCGTCGGTGATCACCACCCCGAACTGGGAGGTGTCCTCGACTTTTCGGGTGGCGAGGGTTGCGACCCCGTCGTGAGACCGGTGGAATTCGCGCATGGCGCTCAGGTCAATGTCGGTCAGGGCGTCTCCCGAGATCACCAGGAAGTCGCCGTCGAAGAAGTGGGAAGCGTTGCTGACCCCGCCGGCGGTCCCGAGTAGAGCGTCTTCGCGGCTGTAGCTCAACTCGATTCCGAAGTCCGAGCCGTCGCCGAAGTATTCGGTGATCGACTCCGGGAACCAGTGGAGGTTGGCGATGACTTCATCGAAGCCGTGGCCTCTGAGCAGACCGAGGATGTGCTCCATCACCGGACGGTTCAGGACTGGCACCATCGGCTTCGGCACCGAGTAGGTGATCGGTCGCAGTCTGGTCCCGAGGCCCGCCGCCAGGACCATCGCCTTCATCAGTGGGCTCCCAGTCTCTTCTTGAAGTCGACTATCTGATCGACCGGCAACGGATCCACGCCACGCTGCTCGGCGAGGTTGATCGAGACAAGGTCGCCGAGCATCACCGCCCAGAGCAGTCGGTCGGAGGGGGTCTCGCCACGGGTCTCGACAGTGAAGACCGAAGCGCCGGTGCGCTTGATCGCTTCCGCCGTCAGCTCCATGCGCTGCCGCTCGCGAGGCGTCTGATCGCGATCGAGAAGGAAAACGGCGCCGAGGCCTCCGTCGCCGGCTGCCCATGCCTCCATCAGATTGTGATTGGCCTCCGGTATCTCAGCCGGGAAGGAGAACTGCTTCGTATTCTCGTTGAACTGGTTGGCCCAACGGCGTGCCACCGGGACGGTCATGTCCAACCCGTGGACGACCAGTGGCATACCGTCCATTCCCAGCGCGAGGTCGGCGGCGACTTCCTGGAGTTCTTCTTTGGAACCGTCGAGGAAGTCGGCCGTGTCTGACAGCTCGTCGCGCATGTCGGGCGCCACGCCGGCAAGGTTCGCAGCCAGCGACGCGGTCACCGTCATATATGCGACCGTGACTCTCGGCTGGAAGAAGCCCGGCAGGCCGACGAAGCCGATGCCCTGCTCCCGGGCATACTCGCCAAGTTTGCCGCCAGTGCCCACGACCCAGCGATGCGCGCCGACCGCCCCCGCTTCGGCGAAGGCGGAGAAGGTTTCTTCGGTATCCCCGGAGTAGCTCGAGCCCAGCACGGCCCAGTCGGAGGTCACCCAGTGTGGCAGCCGGTAGCTGCGGATCACCACGAGCGGGCCGGTGAGCCTCTCGCCGATCAGGCCCCTGGCAAGTTCTCCACCGATCGCAGACCCGCCCATGCCGCAGACCATGAAGCCCGAAGATGCACGCGCCTCAAGCCCGGCAGAATCGATTCTCCAGATGGCGTCGCGGATGTGATCGGGTATGTCGAGGACGTCGTCAAGCATCTATGTGCTCATTCTTGCCCAGTACCTGTTTCCCTACCGATGCATCGGCGGCAACGGATACGCCGGGGGAAAAGATCGAATCGCTGATCGCGGCCCCGGCTCCGACCCGGCACCCGTCCAGAAGGACCGAATCCGAGATACGGGCGCCGGCTTCGACCTCGCAGCCGTCCCCGATAACTGCACGCGGTCCGATCGTGGCCTCCGGTGAAACGACTGAGCTCGGTGAGACGAAAACGCCCGTCGAGTCGGTATCGACCTTCGTCTCCACCCGTCCTTCGATGATGTCCCAGCTCGCCTCCAGGTACCTCTCGGGCGTTCCGATGTCCTTCCAGTAGCCGTCAAGGCGAAGACCGAAGAGGCCGTTGTCGACCAGCCGCGGGAAGACCTCACGCTCGATCGATACGTTGCGCTCCTCCGGGATCATGTCGAGGATTTCCTTTTCGATCACATAGGCGCCGGCGCTGATCAGGCCGGGGCCGGAGTGGTCCGGGTCCG
>JBBRVF010000308.1:0-2557 GCA_038247145.1 Solirubrobacterales bacterium
CTGTCCCCGGTGAAGGCCCGATGGATATTACCTGTCCTTTGCGCCGAGCCGTAGCCGGACCGCCGATCACGACCGGTTGCGGCGGCCGTAGGGACACATGCGCCGGAGTTCACATTCACCGCAAGCGGGTTTCGGTCGACAGAGCACCCGCCCGTGACGGATCAGGTTGATGTGGAATTCGTAGGCATCGTCGGCATCGACCAGACGCAGCATTTCGTCGTGGGCCTCTTCGAACGACGCGTTCGGGCGAAACAAGGCGAGGCGGCCTCCGATCCGATGGACATGCACATCGACTGGGATTTCCGGCAGGTTCCAGGTGAAGACCTGGACGCAGGCCGCGGTCTTGCGCCCGACGCCCGGGAGGCCGGTGAGGAAAGACATCGCTTCTTCCCGGGGCGCCGTCTCCAGCCAGGCCAGGTCCATCCCGGGTCCGATCTCCCGCAGTACCGCCTGGATGCGTGGCGCTTTCTGACGCGAAAGGCCACCCGGCCTGATCGCCGCTTCGACTTCGGCTTCCGGGGCATCCCGGACCTCGGCCCAGTCGCCGAATCGCTCGCGCAGCCGCTCGAAGGCACGATCTCGGTTGAGATCGCTGGTCGCCTGGGAAAGCACCGTGCGAACCAGTTCGTCGACCGGCTCCCGGTGGGGCAGGTTGACCGGTCTGCCATACATCTCACGCAACCGGTCCCGGATCCGCCGGACGCGGGCCTTCGAGGGTCGCCGCCAATCAGCCCGCGAAACCTTCAAGGGAACCGCGGTCTCCGCCGCAGGGCCACTCACGCCCGGGCGCCCCAGTGAAGGCAGGTTGAGGTGGCGTCGCCGGCTGCGACAGGCAGCACTTCGGCCACGCGGCCGAGGTTCCAGTCGAGGCCGGATAGGCCTGCCGCGAGGCTTCCCATGAAGGCGTCTCCCGCACCCAGCGGGCTGAGGACCTCGACCTGTTCCGGCGTCCAGGATGCGTCTGCCGCGCCGGCGGCCCGGATCTCTGCCTCCCGGTCGGTCACCACGACCAGCTGCGGACCCATTCCGGCCAGCGCGTCCAGGGCATCCTCGGTTCGCTTCTCTCCGGACAGAAAGCGGGCCTCCTCCAGGTTGCATTTCAGCACGGTCGAGACTGCAGCCAGTTCGCGGCCGAAGGCGAGGGCGTGGTCCTGATCCTTCCAGCGGGTCGGCCTGTGATTCGGGTCGAACAGGACCGGCAGATCCCGTTCTCGGGCGATCTCGACGGCTCGCCGGGTGACCTTGCGCTCGCTCTCGCCGACCATCGTATTCGCGCCGATCACCAGAGCCTGAGCCGACCCGATCGCCTCTTCGAGGTATACGCCTGCCGCCTCCATCGTCGGGCCGATGTGCTCGCCGTAGACCTGGAATGACGCCTCGCCGTTCGAGTCGAAGAGCGCTATGGCCAGCGGGGTGCGGGCTCCGTCGATGGTCGCGATCCAGTCGGTTCCCACCCCTTCAGCGCTCAGCCCGGCGACCAGCCAGCGCCCCCAGTAGTCGGAGCCGACCCCGCCGACCAGCGCGCTCGCCATTCCGCGCCTGGCGACAGCGGCGGCCACGTTGGGCAGGGCGCCGCCGTGGTGGGGACAGAACCGGTCGGGACTCTCGTTCGGTCCGAGCCTGCGCTCGCAGATCAGGTCGACGATCGCCTCGCCGAGACAGAGAATGGGGTGGGAGCGTTCGCTCAAGGGAGACGCAGCGTAAAGAAGATTAACGCCGCGTTTACAATAATCCGGTTGTGGCCGCAATTATCGTCCGGATCGGAGCCTGGCTCCCCAGAGGCTGGCGCGATCTGTTTCTGCAGATGGCGCTCTACGTCTTCGCCGATACCGCCTACGAACTGGCGCGCGGGATGGCCGAGGGCAGGGCGAGCCTGGCCTTCGCCAACGGCGAGCGGATAATCGATTTTCAGCAGAGCACCGGTTCCTTTTTCGAGCCGTCCCTGCAGGCCTGGACACTGAGCGAGCAGTGGGTGATCGATTTCGCCAATCAGATCTACCTCAACAGCCAGTTCACGATCGCCACCAGCTTCCTGATCTGGCTTTACCTGTTTCGAAACGACGCCTACTACTTCATGCGCAACATGCTGTTCGTTTCGATGGGCCTGGCCCTGATCGGCTACATCGGCTTTCCTACCGCCCCCCCGCGAATGTTCCCAGAATACGGATTCATCGACACGATCAACTCCTACTCCAGCGTGAACCACGACTCTGCCCTTGCCAAGATGTTCATCAACCCGTTCGCCGCCGTTCCTTCGATGCATTGCGCTGTTGCGCTGATGATCGGAGGTACCGGCTTCATGGTCTGCAGAAACCGTTTCGCCCGGGCCTTCTGGGCATTCTGGCCGCTTGTGGTGGCCTGGGTCACGATTGTGACCGCCAACCACTACTGGTTCGACGTGGTCGCCGGCTGGGCGGTTGCCGGGGCATCGTTTCTGATTGCCGCCAGGGTCATCGCACATTTCAAACCCGAGACCTGGGCCTGGAGCCGGGTCGCGGACCACCAGCGCGCCCGGGCCTGAGGAGGGGACTTGTTCTCCCGGGACTACCACTGGCGC
>JBBRVF010000309.1:0-2557 GCA_038247145.1 Solirubrobacterales bacterium
CTTCGTCGCCACCGCGGACGGCTCGGCGCGGATCAGCGCCGGTGAAACGAAGGTGATCTGCACTGCCTCGGTCAGCTCCGCGAGTTCGGTGCCCTGACGACCCGAGAAACCCTTCATCGCGGCCAGCATGCCGACCATCAGCAGGGAGACGAGCAGGATCAGGCCGACGTATTCGACCGTCCCCTGTCCGCCATCTCCCGCCAGCCGGCTGCGAACCCGATCGGTCCCGGTGACTGCCACCGCGTGGACGCGGCCCATGCTTCCGTAATACATCGCTCCTCCTTTGTCGCTTGTCGCAGCGATCCTCGAACCGCGTCGGCAACCGATCCATACCGCGGCGCAACGATTCGTCGCCGAAACGGTGACGAATGGTCAACGGACGCCCGCGATGCGGGATAACCTCCGCCGATGCGTGTCCTCGTCGTGATGAACTTCGGGCCCGATGAGGCGACCCCGCAGCGGGGACGGTGGGTGGTCGACCAGGTCGAAGCCCTGAGGGACTGCGGCGTCGAGGTCGAACTGTTCTCCTTCCCTCCCGGCAAGGACCAGTACCTGCCCGCCACCCGGCGGATCCGCGCGCTCCTCAAACGCGAGCAATTCGATCTGGTCCACGCGCATTACGGGCTGGCCGGCTGGTGTGCCCTGCTGGCCGGCGCAAAACCGCTGATCGTGACCTTCCACGGGACCGACGTCCGTCACCGGGTGGTCGGACCCGGATCGCGGATGCTGACGCGGCGGCTGGCCCTGACCGCGGGCGTTTCGAGCTCTCTCTTCGGCGAAGAAGGCGGCAGTCCCGGCCTGCCGCTCATCCCGGGACGTAACGCCGTACTGCCCTGCGGAGCCGACCTTTCGCGCTTCACGCCCGAGCCCCGACGAGCCGCGCGGAGCGAACTCGGCCTCGATCCGGACAGCCGCTACCTGTTCTTTCCAGCCGATCCGGCAAGACCCGAAAAGCGGGTAGAGCGTGCCCGACAGGTGGCCGAACGGGCCGGAGTCGAGCTGCTGACCGGTGGTGGCATCGAACCGGACCGGATGTCGAAATGGGTCAATGCGGCCGATGCCGTCCTGGTCACTTCGGACTACGAAGGCTTCGGCCTCGCCTGCCTCGAAAGCCTGGCCTGCGAGGTGCCGGTGATGACCACACCGGTGGGCATCGCCCCGAGCCTGCTGCGCTCCCTGCCGAACACCCTGTGCGCCCCGTTCGAGCCCGAGGCGTGGTCCGAATTCGCCGTGAGCCTGCTCAACCAGCCGGATCCGCGCACCCCGGGAAGGACCCGCGCGCAGGCCCTGTCGGCGCAGAGAATGGCGGAGCGCGTGCTGCTCGCCTACCGCGAAGTAGTCGCTCCGGACCCGGCCACGGGGGTTTCTGCCGCCGACTTCGGTAATGATGGGGAGATCTGATGAGGAAGGGTGCCCTGAAGAAGAAGCAGAGGCAGCTCGAAGAGCTCCACCTCGACCGGCGCGAGGCGCTCGGTGAGCTGGTCCTCGGAATGTACGTGCAGGGCACGTGGGACGAAGACATCATGTCCCGCGGCGCGGCCGAGGTTCGCGAGGTGGCCGAAGAACTCAAGGGTCTGGGGGCCCCGGAGCCGACGACGCAATCCGACAGCGGCGAGCACGACATGCCGCCCACCGGCGAGCACACCGGCGAGCACGACATGCCGGAAACGGCCGAGCACACCGGCACCTACGCTTTGCCCGGCTCCGGCCCCGAAACCGCCGAACACACCAAGGTGCATAGCATCGTCGCGGACGCCAAGCCGGTCGAAGAGGTTGCCGACGCTGCCCCGGCGGGCGATGCCGATACCTCGAAGCCAACCGCGAGCGGCGAGGCAGCCAAGGCGCCAGACGCTCCGGCCAAGCCCGAAGAACCTGCGGCCGAGGCGAAGGCGGCCGAAGCCAAAGCAGCCGACCCTCCGGCCGAGAAACCGCTTCCCTCCAAGGCAGGCGCCGGAACCAGACCGACGGTGCCGAGCGAGCCACAGCAGAAACTGAGCGAGCTCGATCAAATGGCCGAGAGGCTCAGCCGCAGCGAAACCGAGGCCCGCACCGCTTCGGAAGCAGCAAAAGCTGGAGTCAAGGCAGATGCGCGGACCGAGCTCAGCGCGATTACCCGCGAGATCGAGGCCGACCGGTCGAAGCTGGATGCAGCCCTGGTTGAGGCCGCCGGCCGGATCAGCGGCGCCGAGAAGCGGGCCGACAGCGCCGAAGCGAAGCTGGCCCGCGAGAGCGCCGCCAACCGGGAGGCGGCGGCCGCCTGGGTCAGGGACCAGGCGGCAGAGATCGAAGCCGATGCAGCGCTGGCCGCCGAGATCGCCGCCGAACCGGGTGAAGTGCCACCTGCCTCCGGAGTTGGCCGCGAGCCCGAGCTGGAAGCGAGGATCAAGTCTCTGGAAACCGCTCTCGAGGCCGAGAAGGCCAGCAAGGTTGAGGCTCTGACGATCGCCGAATCGCGACTCAAGGCGATCGAAGAGAGCGCCCGGGAGGCCGAGAAGCGCGTCGAAGAAGCCGAAGCGGCGGTTACCGCGGCGGGAACTGCGCCGGTTTCGGCCGGTGC
>JBBRVF010000310.1:0-2557 GCA_038247145.1 Solirubrobacterales bacterium
CTGCTCGCATTCGCCTCCGTTCTCGGAGACCGGGTCGACCACGGTCTTCCACCCGGTCGACAGGGCTCCGTTGACACCGAAGCCGTCCGCGAAAGCCTGACCCGCATAGGGAAGGCGGCCGTCAGTAGAAAACGAAACCGGCACGTCGGATACGCGGCAGCGGGCGAACAGCCCGAGCGACGGTATGGCGAGGTCGTCGAGGCTGTCGGGCAGCGGGAAGGTGGTCCCGGTTCCGGTGATGATGATGATGTCGATCGAGCCTTCGAGCGTTGCGGCGCCGGTCTCGGCGTCATAGGTTCCGGTCAGCCCGGGCTCGTTCAGGCGAAAGGTGGCCGGGATCGGCAGATTCGGATCAAGCGGGTTGTTGAGGGCCAGGTAGGGGAACTGCATGCCGGTGTTGGTCGCCGCAGGAAAGTCGAGTTCGCCGTCGGTCTCGTTTCCGAGCAGCTGGATGTCGGTTCGCTGGGGGGCTGGAAGTGACTCGGACGGGAACTTGTCCGGGGCCGGCAGAATCGTCTGATCCTTGAGCAGGGCTCCCATGCTGAGTCGTCCGTTGTCGAAGGTGAGCGAGACCGGAGCGGCCCGGGTCGGTCCGGCGAAGCCCAGGGTGCCGAACAGGGTCAGACCAAGAGCGAAAAGGAGCAGTGCCGCCTCACGAAGCCGCGGACGGGCCTTCGCTGCGTTTTCGGGTGTACCGGTGATCCTCATTGCGTCCCTCTCCTCTGCTGTCGATTTCAGCTTTCAGGTTCAAGACGCGCGAAACCCGCTTTCGTAAGTACCTATTCGAAAAGTTTTCGGAAACGGGTCAGTTTCGAGTGCCGAGAGTCAGCTCTGGCAGACCGGACACCAGTAGGTGGTGCGGTTGTCGTCGCCCTGGCCGCGAGAGTGGATCGGGTTGCGGCAGGAAAGGCAGGGTCTGCCGCTGCGACGATAGATCCGGCCGGGCCGGCGGCCTGTCTCGACCCCACGCTCCATTTGGGCGGCGGCGACGGCGATCACCGACTCGATGCTGTCCGGTCGGAAGCTCTCGACAGGACGCCAGGGGTCGAGGCCGGCTTCGAAGCAGGCTTCGGACTTGAAGATGTTGCCGATCCCGGCCACCAGTCGCTGGTTGAGCAGGGCCTCGCCCAGCTCGACCGGACCGGCGGCCGATACATTCGCCACCGCCGTATCGACGGCCTCGGGACCGCCGAGTATGTCCGGGCCGAGCAGCGCCAGGCGACTGTCGCGATTGAGTTCGACCGGACGCACCAGCCGCATGGTCGGACCACCGAATTCGACCAGCTCGACTCCGCCGAGGTCGAGGACCAGCCAGGCCGAGCGACGCTGCCGGCGCCAGCGCTGGCCCGGGCGATAGGCGTACCAGCCGCCGACCATGCCCATGTGCGCGTGGAGCACCAGGTCGGGGTCCCCGGGCGCCTCGAAGGCAAAACGAAGCAGCAGGTGCTTGCCACGGGTTTCGGTACCTTTCAACCGCCCGCAAACCAGTCGATCGGCACCCCTCCCCAACGAACTGCGGGGGTTGGGCGCTTCGGCCGCCTCGACCTGGCGACCCTCGAAGACCGCCTCGACCAGCCTGGACATACGGACGATCGAGTCACCCTCGGCCATCAGGCCGGGACCACCATCTTGCGCGGCTGGCGACTGAAGCCGGCGGCCAGCAGCAGCGGCTCGAAGTCCGAGCCGATCAGTGGCTCGCCGTCGAAGCGCTCGATCCTCAGCGGCGGGATTTTGCCGTTCTCGGCGGCAGCGACGAAGGCGCCGAGCAGACCCGAAAGCTCAACTCCTTCGATGCCCGGGACCAGCCTGAGGATGCCTTTGCCGCCCTTCTCGAGGAAGAGCAGCGGCGCCCCTGCCCGCATCAATACGAAGGACCCGGGGGTCCGGGAGGGCCGACGACCGCTTTCCTGCTTCGGCCACTTCAGGGTCGCGCCGTAGGGATTTGCCGGATCGGTACTGGCCAGGATTGTCAGCTCCTCGTCGTCCACCGACTGCGAGCGCAGCCGCTCCACCGCCCCGGCCAGCGCGAACTGAGCACCGCCGAGACCCTCGATGAAGTAGCCGCGTCTGGCCGATCCCAGGACTTCGAGGTTCGACAGCTCCGGGTAGAGGGTCGAGAAGCCGCCCGGCACGCCTTCGGCCAGCGCCATCTCCCGGGTCAGGATCCCGTGGCGTTCGAGCATCAGCTCGGCCTGGGCCCGGAGCCTTGGACCGACTGCGGGAGCGTTTCGGAACAGCGGCGCAGTCAGCGACCACCGCCCCTGGACGGTCGGTCCGGCCGAAGCCCGTCGGCGGGAGAAGCGACGGCCGCGGGACTCGCCCCTGGGCACCGCCCGCAGCCGCGGAGCCCTGAGCGGCGCGAAAGAGTCGTTGGTCGCCTCGCCGCCGAAGGCCAGGTCCCAGATCGCCGAATGCAGCTCTTCCGGCGGATGGTCGAGTTCGGCCACGATGTCGAGCCAGAAGGTCGGGCCCTGCTCGAGCCGCTGCCTGATCGCGTCGTGAACCGGACCCTCGGGTGTCGCCAGCTTCGAGTTCGAAGGCGGAGGCCCGGTCAGGC